>JAJRUT010000057.1 GCA_024277655.1 Deltaproteobacteria bacterium
ACTGGGTTATCTTCTGTTTGGCAGGTCATTGGTTTTTCTCCTTTCGTTTTGTGATGAATTCGAAAGAATAACCGGTGGCCTGCTATTTCATAGACCTAATTGAATTTACAGAAGGAATGTTACACTACCATGCCGAATGGAGATAGTACTCCTCAGGGATGGGTGTCAGCAGACAAGTTACACACTACTGACCCCGATAGTTGCAATCACGGTTGCATATATTGCGTACCAACAATGGAAAATTAATGCATCAAAAGAAACGAGAGAAATTAGAGCCGAAAAGCTGCATATTTATCTATCAGTAAAGCGATTTCTAAATAATCCAGATCAAAAATGATGCAAAGACGATGGCTAAGGCAAAAATTCTTGTTGAGCATGTCCTGATGCTACAGGACAACGCACCTGCCGAGTGGAATGGTATTTTCCTCAAATTGGGCACAGCAGTTAATTCTGATTTCATGGTGATTATAGCTGCTATTTGTAACCTGGTTGGTCACGATGACACCTTCCTCTCTTCCCTTGAGGTTAAACGACAGAAGGGGGGACGCGTGATAGTCTCCGCCAAAGAAAAAGGTGCAATAACAACTGGGGATGAAATATTTAACACGGCCCAACAAGTGGTTGTCGATGCCAGAGCGTAGGCCTGTATGTGCTTAATGTTTTCAGATAATGTGTAACGTATGGCTTATCTTGAGCCATTATCTTGCGAAGAGATGGGTCTCTATCTCTGCGAGAGAAATAGGTTTAACAGGGATTAGGCGTTTTTCTTTGCCCCTTACCTCAATATCCGGGGGGGGGAGTATCTTTTTGGCGTAATGAGCGGTTATGGTGGCGGCCAGTTGGTAATCATCATCGTGGGTGGCGTAGCGCAGGAGGCCGAAGGGGCCGGGGCGGTCGTTGCTGACGTGGAGGGTGGAATCACCGCTGTGAACCATATTCTCAAGGGTCTCATTTTCTGCCATGTCGCGCCCCAGGGCAAGCCAGGCTCCATGGGGGAGGAGGAAAACTCGTCCGGTGAGGAGAAGGGTGATGTTTTTAGGAGTAATATAGCTTTTGTCCAGGCTGAAGAGTCTTCTGATCCGTGCTGCTCTGAGTTGTTCGGTGAGAACACAACCACCGGCGGGTGTCGGAATATCAGTAATACCAAATTCCTTGGCAAGTTCCATCTGTGGGGTACGGTTGCGACCGGAAAAACGGGGTAATTTATCGCGGTCGATGATGCCCTGGTTCTCAACATCGGTTGGTTTTTGCGATTGGCTGCATAAGGGGCGCAGGAGGATGTTGTCGGTACTGCTGTCGCGTTCGATCACCCGCAGGGTGTCCTTGCGTTGGGACATGGGGCGTTGACCGACAACCTCACCGGTGATAAGAAACGTTGCGTTGTAATGCGTAAGAAGCGATTTAGCCTTGGAGATAAGCATGATCTTGCAATCGATGCACGGGTTGAAGTTCTTTCCGTAACCGTGGGGAGGGTTGGCGAGCATTTGTAGGTAGTCATCGCTGATATCAATCAAGTCAACATCAATCCCATACTTGTCGCGGATGGATTGTTGGTACTGCGCCTCGTTATGCAACAATGCATAGTCAAAGAATGGTGAAACAAATTTCAGGGCCTGAACTTCAACCCCTTGTTTCTGAATTACTTTGCAGGCCAGGAGGGAATCAAGGCCACCTGAGAATAATGCCAGTGCTTTTGTCATGATTTTTTTCTATCCACTAATTTTTGTACATATTTTCGGGTTGAATCACTGACAGAGGTGCCGTCAAGCATCTGGGCCAATGATTCTATTGTTTGTTTCTCGTCTAACAGGGTAATGGTGGTGTTTGTGCGATCGTCCGTGATTTCCTTGGCAACGTGGAAATGAGTATGGGCAAGGGAGGCGATCTGCACCAGATGTGAGATGCAGATGACCTGATGGTGGTTGGCCAATTGTTCTATTTTAAGGGCAACTGATTCTGCCGCCTCGCCACTGATACCTGAGTCAATTTCATCGAAGATAATGGTTTGCACATAATCCTTTTGGGCAAGGATACATTTAAGTCCAAGCAGCAGTCTGGAGAGTTCGCCGCCTGATGCCACTTCGCGCAGCGGTTTGACCTCTTCACCATGGTTGGCCGAAAAGAGAAATTCGAGTTCCTCGCAGCCGGTTAATGAGGGGGGGGTTGCGGTTATTTTAATGTCAAAGTGGCCATTTTTTAAGCAGAGACTGTTGAGCTCGGCGTTCATTTGGCTTGTGAGGGTTGTACAGGCAGCTCGGCGTTTGGCCGAGAGATCTTGGGCTGTGGCGCTAAGTTCTGTGTGCAGTTTATCTATTTCGTTTTGTAGTTTACTTTGAGTTTCGTCGCTGTTTTCAATGGCAAGTAGTTCCTGCTGACTATTTCTGGCAAACTCCAGAATGTCATCAATCGTTTGGCCATATTTGCGTTTTAAATCACTGATAATGCTGATTCTCTCAGTGATCTCTTCAAGACGTGCCGGATCATGGGGGATTTGATCCGCATAGGCTCGCAGGTCGCTGAAGTGTTCCTCGAGCAGATAAGACTGCTCGGCAATGGCCTCGCTTAACTCAGCCGCGTTATGGTCACGGCTGGCAATTTGTTCGAGGTTGGTTCGGATTTTGAGCAAATTTTGATTGGCGGCATAGAGCAGATCCAGTGACTTGGTAGCAAGTTGCTGGTTCTCGGTGGATGAGCGGAGAATGCTTTTTTCCTCATTAAGCACTATGTCTTCATTGGGCTCAAGTAAGCAGTCGGTTATTTCCTTGACCTGGTAGAGCAAGAATTCCCGGCGTTGTTCCCGCTCCCGCATATTTTCTGTAAGGGCGGCAAGCTCCTGCTTGAGTTTGAGCCACTTGGCGTAGATCGTCTGATATGCCCTGCAAGCAGCATGGTGGTTGCCAACCGTGTCAACAAATTCAAGGTGATGTTTGAGGCTCTGGAGTTGCTGGTGGTCGTGTTGGCTGGCGATGGAAATAAGATTGGCTGATATCTTTCGGGCCATTTTGGCGTTTGCCAGGCTGCCATTGATGTAGAATCTGGATCTGCCGTTTGCTGAAATAATCCTTTTTATGAGCAACTCTTCCTCTTCCTCAAAGCCACCTTCCTGTAAAAGGGCAGGGATAGGGGAGTGTTTTGGGATTTCGAAAACCGCTTCGATCACAGCCTTAGATGTGCCACTGCGGACGACACCACTATTACCCTTCCCCCCTGAAAGCAGGTTCAGGGATTGGAGAATAATGGATTTTCCGGCACCTGTTTCGCCGGTGAGGATGGAGAAACCACCGCCAAAAACAAGGGATAGGTCTTTGATGATGGCAAGGTTTTTAATGTGGAGTTCGCAGAGCATACAGGCTGTTTTTTTGTAATCGGCAAGGGTTTAATATGGAAACTAAGTCCTGATTCTTATCAGTAATGTCCGGTTAAGCAATTGCATGGACATGAAATCGGTAAGGATTGTTATTTGCCCCCGTTCACTAAGAGGTAAGCGAACCTGTGAGATTCCGAAATACTACGATTTTTTCTGGATGTCGCTACGACAAACAACAATTCTTTCCTCTGCAGGTAAGCGTAGACTCCGAGAATCTAACCGGACATTACTGGATTCTTATACAAGATTACCGAGGTTCCGTCCATCATTCGCTAGAACTTGCTTGTGATTCTTTACAAAATGAGCTTATACATTATGAGAATTGTTATTACAGTTCTATTTCTCAAATGTTACCCGGTTGGGTGCTCTCAGCTTCCCTGTCATACACCTAACCGAATTGATGTTCATAAATCAGGATGTGCTATGTTGAACAAATTGAAGGTTACACACCACCTCCGCCTCAATAGCTTGGTGGTGTTGCTTACCGGCCTTTTTATGTTTTCGCAGTTTGTTACCATTGCCGAGGTGTATGGCTTTAGTGTGAAGGAAGAGAGGGAGTATGGGCAAAAGATGCTGGCGGTGATTAGGCATCAGTTTCCCCTGATTGATGAGCCTGATATCAATCAATATATCAATAAAATTGGTAAGGAAATTGTCTCCGTTGCCGGTGGCCAAAAGTTCAACTACCGTTTTTACGTTATTAATAACCGGGAGTTTAATGCCTTTGCTGCACCTTCCGGTCTTATCTTTATGCATTCCGGTCTTCTTGAAAAGATGGACAGGGAGGGGGAGTTGCAATCTGTTTTGGCCCATGAGGTCGGCCATGTTACCAGTCGTCATATTGCCGGGCGTATTGAAAATTCCGGTAAGATTAACGCCATTACCCTGGCAATGATTCTTGCTGGAATTGCCCTTGGCGGCGGGGCCGGAACCCAGGCCCTTATTGCCGGGGGGATGGCAACGGGGCAGGCCATGTCCATGGCTTTTACCCGCCAGGATGAAGAGGAGGCAGATCGTAAGGGGTATGCCTATATGCTTAAAATGGATCTCGATCCAAATGACATGGTCTCCATGCTGAAAAAAATGCACCGGGTGGGGCAGCTCAATATGAGCAAGGTGCCCCAATATCTTCTTACCCACCCCAAACCTGGGTTGCGGATGGGATATGTTGAGGGTATCATTTATCAGGAAAAACCGACAATTCCGGCCCAGAGGGAGCAGTTTTATTTTAATCGTATTCAAGTGCGGATCAGGACATTTACTAAATCAAGTGAAAGTCTGTTGCCCTATTACCGGAAGCGTGTTCGCAACGCCAGAAATGAGGTGGAAAGATACAGTGCCATGTACGGGTTGGCAATGAGTTATCTGGCCCAGGCCAAGTTTACCGAGGCCATTGCAGAAATGCAAAAGGTGATGGTTTTTTTCAAGGATAAGCCGATTCTGATCACCGACCTTGGCCTTATCTATTTCAAGAGTGGTGATATAGATAAGGCGCTTGCCCTCTTTAAAGAGGCGCGGAATGAAGACCCTGGCGACTGGTGGGCGTCTTATAATCTTGCTGTGGCTTTAAAGGCCACGGGTCATAATGATCGCGCCTTGGTCCTGTTTCAGCAACTGGTGGGGCGAATGGAGGATTTTGCCGGAGCCTATTATCAGATTGCCTCTATCTATTCCACCCTCGGTGAGCAAGCATTGGCCCATTTTAACCTTGGCAAGAGTTTCTATTATAGGGGTAACTTCAAGAATGCCATGTACCATTTTGATCAAGCCAAGAGTCTTGCTCCCGATAACCAGAAGATGGCGGCTGCGATCGAAGTGGCAACTAAAATCATGAAGGAAATCAGGTAATTGCAGTCTTCCGGTTCTTTAAAACTTGGCGTTGATACGGGGGGTACCTTCACTGACTTTATCCTCCGGGTCGGTGATGAGCTTAAACGGTATAAATGTGCCTCTACTCCGGTAGACCCAAGTGTCGCTATTCTGCAGGGAATCTTTCATTTCTTTCCGGATGGTGTGCCGTCCCATCTAGAAATCATTCATGGCACCACCGTTGGTACCAATGCCTTTCTGGAGAGAAAGGGTGGTCGCCCCCTTCTTCTTACCACCAAAGGTTTTGAGAATGTAACGTTGAGGTCGATTCGTGGGGAGGCTTGATCTTGAAAAAGGAGGGGGAGGCATGAAGGACGCTGACGCTGATTCACCGTCAAGGCTTGCGCAGGTGGCAAAGGAGTTGCACAAACTTGCCGATGGTATCGGCTCAGGCAAGGTGCAGATAAGTGGGATTGATTTAACCCTGTCAGACTTCATTACTTTGAAGGTGAAACAGAAAATGACCGGGTCTAAGGTCATGTTTGATCTGAAGATCCAGGCCAAACTGGTCGCAGATGACAGCGGATCTACCAGGAAAGTGACGGGAAAGAAGAGCTATGCTAAGGGCGGGGACAGGCCGTATGGAGTGAAGGGACTGAAAAAGAAATACACCGGATTATGGCGCATGATTGCTTCAGCAATTAAAAAGGGTGACAGCCCTGATGTGGGTATTGTGCGCGAATTGCAAGCCATTTCCAGCAAATATGCTGAAATTGCTTCCCCTGAATGGGCCACTTTATGGCATGAACATGAAGGTCTGGTGGCGGGATGTGTTAAAGCTGCTCAGGATGGCAACTTTGCAAGAGCAGACGCGATTTTGGGTGAAATTGGCAGGGGGAAAAAGAGTTGCCATAAGGTTTATAAATAGGTTTGGTTTTTTGAGAATTGAGAATTGAGAATTGAGAATTGAGAATTGAGAATTGAGAATTGAGAATTGAGAATTGAGAATTGAGAATTGAGAATTGAGAATTGAGAATTGAGAATTGAGAATTGAGAATTGAGAATTGAGAATTGAGAA
>JAJRUT010000058.1 GCA_024277655.1 Deltaproteobacteria bacterium
TCATAGCCAAAGACAACGGTGTTACCAATTTTACGACCGCTTAGCATGGCACCCAGGGAACGTTCAAGAACAAGCTTTTTTTCCATACTCCGTTTGGTGATATCCAGTTTGGCACCCGAGGTATTAAAGTCCATACCAACTGGGGTCTTGAATTGACCGACCTTGAAGGAAGCTGCATTATGGAATTTATAACCGACCTCAGCGTCCTTGATGGTATTGGTCATTTGCCCTGATTTTTTGTTGGTATTTTGCTGAAAATCGACCTGCAACTTACTAAAAACCTTACCCATGCTGAGCTTATAGCCCAGACGAACCCTATCGGCGTCAAACTTCACACCATCTTGGCTGTCAGTGGCGCTTGTTTCTTCACCTATTGTGGTGGTGATCTGCGAATAGCCGAAGAATTTAACGTTTAACTTCTGATCACCGATATCTTTGCTGATATCAGCCTGGGCGGGTGTTGTGAGAGCTGAAACTGTCAGGAAAGCGGCTCCGAGCAGACTTGCTGGTAAAATCTTTTTCATCTTAATTCTCCATTCCAATGGTTTAAGAAAACATCAATTCTTTTAAGGCTTGCCCATAGCAACTTGAACCTTGGACAAAACCTCCCCCTCATCGTTCATTAATGCGCAGGTTGCTTCGCGTTTTTCATTACCTCCTTATGCTTGCAATAAAGGACTGACATCATCGAGATACGACGATGGCTGAAAAAAACACTGAATCTTAAAAATCCTACTGATAGCTGGCACTAAAATCAAGTTTATATACCAAAAGGGTGGTTTTCTTTGGCAGGAGACGACCAAGAACGGGGCTTGCCGTGACTAAACAGACGGTCAATTCACCCCCGGATTTAAACCAGGCTGGGCGTTCTTTTTCTGGCACAACCAGGGGTTGCATCTGATGGTCGGCAATGTAACCGGCAAAATCGTTAATGTGCCATAGTTCACGCAGGGTTGAGCCTGTCCAGGTTAAACCATGTATTGAGCCGACTGGCTCACTTTCCATATCTTCAAAGAATTCTGACGGAAAGGAGAGGTTGCGACTTACGATAATATCAGCAACACCATCGCCATTAATATCACCAGCAACGAGTCTTGCCGGAATTTGCATTCTCTCCCAGTCAAATTGCAGGGTGTAATCGGAATCACCAACAAATTTGCTACTGTTAAAGGATTTACCGCCATCACCATACTTATTCTTGCTCTTCCAGAGTAGTTGCCGGTCTGGACTGAATATATTGAGATACCCCTTGCTATCTATGAGGCTTATTTCGGAGCGCTTGTCGCCGTCTAGATCTGCGACCAGAAAGTTAAAGAGGTTGGCGTCCTTGGGTAGCCCAAGACTTTCTCCGGCGTGAAGCTCTGTGCCGCGCCTGTTCAGGCGATAAACGGCAGGGTCAAGCAGTCTCTTTTTCCCGGCCTGTTGACCCAGTAAAACCCACCCTTCCCCGGGCAGGTTCATCGTTTTGATATACCATGGGGCCTGTTTAAAGATGAAGCTCAGATTTCCTTCCTTTAGGGTCAAGCCGTAGGACAGCGGCTTATCCTCATCGGCAGTGCTAAGATAGATTTCCTTACAGCCATCCTTGTCTAAATCGGCCAGGGTGAGGGCAAGCACGCGGAGAGATCGTTTAAAGGATATATTACTTAACTCTTTAAAACTATTGCCAAAACGCTGGTAAACAAAGACTCCATAACCACTGGCAAAAACTATTTCAGCGCGCCCATCTCCATTCAAATCACCAACATCAATGGCCTGCGCCTCAAGCTTTATCGGTGGGGATTTAATCCCCCCAGAGGTTCCGCTTAACTCTTGTGGGGAGGCAAGATTGGCTAACGATCTGGCAATATCACGGGGCCTAGGTGTGGTCTGCACGGGCGTGGTGGCCACCGGTTGGCTGGTGGTTAGGGGAGAGCTTGTTTTAGAGGAGACTGTTACCGGGGTAACAGCCCTGGGGGGGGTAATTACCTCTTTGTTTATGGTGGAGGCTAACTGGTCGAGGGACTTGATGATCTCTCCCTCCTGACTTGCGGAGGTATGAAAATAATGGGGGGTGAATTCAGGGCCGGAATAGACAGTTATATCCAGACTTATATTTTCCTGGAAGATCGAAATACTGCCGCTAATAAGGTAATCTGCCTTGAGTGAGCGGCTTAGGGCGTTATAGTCTGGAGAGGAGTTGGCAATTGCCCGGTCGACAATATCCTTATTGATTACCCGCAAATCAGCCAAGGTGGCCAGGCGATTGGCGAGTATGTCGCGGATACCCTCCTGTAAATAGGCTACATCTTTGGCAGCATTGATTTTTAGAGGCAGAATAGCAATGTTTTTTTGGCCAGCTAAACTGGTTGTTGGCGAAATAATGCCGACAAAAAGTAAACAAAATAAGAGAATTTTACCGGGAAAATGCAGCTGACAAAAAAAGGGCATAAGTTAGATCTCCTGGGTGGATTTTGTAACCTCTGGTTTGGTATAGATAGAGCCTACAGATGAAGGTGACCAAAAGCAATAAATAGTATTGCACTAGGTAATGTTTAAAACTCAACGTTACCA
>JAJRUT010000059.1 GCA_024277655.1 Deltaproteobacteria bacterium
ATCATGGACCACCATCTACAGCATAAAAATATAGCTACCCTTGCCTGTCACTCCTATCCACGCTTTAATAAGGTGAGTCTGGGTAAAGATGGTGAAATCCTGCAGTTTTCGCCCTGCAGTGAGGCCCATAAGCTCGTGGCCTTTACCGGGGTTCATGTTCTTGAATCACATGTTCTGTCTGCTGTTTCTCTTGGTTTCTCCAGTATTCTGGATTGTTATAATGCCTGGATTAAAAAGGGGACACGGGTGCAGGCGATGATGGTGCGGGATCATTTCTGGCTGGATATGGGAACTCCTGCTGACTATCTTGATTTGCACCGCGTTTTGCTCGCCCGCCAGGATTCGCCGTTTCTCGTTCATCCTTCTGTCGAAGTTAAGGATGTTATTTTCAAGGATTGGGTCTCTGTGGGGAAAAATGCTATTTTGGGTAAAGGGTGTCAGCTTGAGCGGGTTGTGGTGTGGGATAATGCCACGGTTGCCCCTGGTGCGTGTTTAAAGGATACAATTGTCACATGAACTCTCACGATATCGTCCATAATGATCATCTGTTTCTCAGGGAGTTCCTGCAGGCTGAGGGCTGGGATATTAGCTTGGCTGATCTTGAAACTCTCCATGGGGATGGCTCTGATCGGCGTTTTTACCGGGTGGGCGGTACTGAGAGGGGGGTGGCTGTTTTTCCTTCTCTTACCCATCCAAAGAGAATGGCAGAGGCGAGGTCAACCTATCTAATTGGTTATCATCTCTCTGATCTCGGTGTTGCCATCCCGAAGGTTATAACCCACCATAGGGATACGGGGTTGGTTATACTTGAAGATGTTGGTGATATCCACTTACAGGCCAAGGTTCGCGATTGTCAAAATTTTGAGGAGAAAACGGCTCTGTACCATGGGGTTGTTGACGCCCTCTTAACGTTTCAGATTGATGGTGTTCGGGGTTTCGATGTGAGAAGCTGTTGGGATAGCCCTAGGTATGATTATGAGCTTATGGTTACCCGGGAGTCAGATTACTTTCTAAGGGCATTTTGCAAGGATTATGCTGGCAGAAGTTTTGATGAGCCGAGGATTAAAAAAGAGTGCATGGCCATTGCCCATATGGCTTGTCGGGAGCCTGCCACTTTTTTGTTGCACCGGGACTATCAATCACGGAATTTGATGGTTTATGATGACGAAATCCGGATTATTGATTTTCAGGGTGCCCGTTTAGGGCCTCTCGCCTATGATCTTGCATCGTTGTTGTTTGATCCCTATGTCAATCTTAGTCCATCAGAAAGAGAGACTATTTTTGAATACTATGTTAAGAGGGCCAGTTCCCGCTTGTCTCTGGATGTTGATAGCTTCAAACATGGCTATATGTATCTTGCTGTGCAACGGGTTATGCAGATGCTTGGGGCCTTTGGTTTTTTGACTCTTCACAAGGGGAAGCCTTTCTTTGAACCCTTTATTTTGCCGGCACTTGGGAACCTAAACCTTCTCTTGACACAGCTACCTTGTAAGTATCCTTTATTACTGGCTCTTGTCAGTGATGTGCAGAAAAGTATCAGGGAATGTCGCAACTTTTTATCCCCCTAACCTTTGTGGGGTGGGAATATTTTTTTCAATGGGGTGGGTTAACCCCGGTTAGCATTGCTGGCTCATTCGAATTTTATTGCAGGGAAAAGCATGGATACAACAATTACCCACAGGGATCATGATGCGTTAATGGTTGCTCTGGTTGGCAGGCCAAATGTTGGCAAGTCAACTATGTTCAACCGTTTGACAAAATCTAATCTCGCCATTATTGACCCGACCCCGGGTGTCACTCGTGACCGGCATTATGCCACGGTGACCTGGGATGAGCAGCGTATTATTCTGATTGATACCGGTGGTATCGAGATGGGCGTTGATGGGACGATTTCTGATCAAATTCAGGAACAGACCTGGGCTGCTATTGAAGAGGCTGATGTTATTCTCCATATTCTCGATGGTGTTGGCGGGATTCTTGCCGAGGATTATGAGGTGGTGAAACGGTTGCGCAGTTTGCAAAAGCCAGTGCATCATATCGTTAATAAGATTGATGGACCTGAGAAGGAGGAGGAACTCCTATCGCAGTTTTATGAGCTTGGCATCTATGAGATGCACGGGATGTCAGCTTCCCATGGCTATGGTTTTAAGACTTTTTTTAATGAGTTCTTCGCCTCACTTCCGGTTCCCGATGATCGGAGTGATATTCCGGAGGAGGCCATTCGGGTGGCCTGTATTGGTCGTCCTAATGTGGGGAAATCGTCCCTTATAAACCGGCTGCTCGGTCAGGATCGGATGATTGTCTCTGATATCCCCGGGACAACCCGTGATTCGGTGGATAGTCTCTTGACCCGCAAAGGTAACCAGTATCTCCTTATTGATACGGCTGGCATTCGCAAAAAGGGCAGGGTGAAAGAGAAAATTGAAAAGTTTTCAGTGATGCGCGCTCTCTCTGCCCTTGAACGTTGTGATATCGCTCTACTCTTAATCGACGCTGATGAGGGGATTACCGAGCAGGATACCAAGGTTATTGGCTATGCCCTTGAGCGTGGTCGTGCCTGTATGATCCTGGTTAATAAGTGGGATCTGGTTGCTGGGGATAAAAAGAGAGAAAAATGGATCATGGGTGAGGTTGAGATGGCAACCAAATTTATGCCTTATGCACCTGTCTTTAAAATTTCAGCCTTAAATGGTAACAGAGTTGGCAAGATTCTTCCCGAGGCAAATCGTCTTTTTAAGCAGTATACAGCTTCTTTTTCCACGGGTGCCTTGAATCAGGTTCTGAAAAAGGCCACAGAGGCCCATACTCCGCCGCTACATAAAGGTCGCCGTCTAAAGATGTACTATACGACCCAGGTCGCCTCTTCTCCGCCCACCTTTGTTCTTTTTGTCAATTATCCCAAGGGTGTACATTTTTCCTATCACCGTTTTCTGGTCAATCAGTATCGTGAGCAGTTGGGGCTTGATAAATGTCCGGTTCGGTTATTTTTGCGGGAACGCAAACGGAAAAAATATGGGTGATTTTGTTAAGTAGCTAAGGTGTGATGCGCGGTTTGTTTAATGTTGCAATCTCAACTTCCCCACTTATGCTCTTGCTGAACGTAAAGTATTATTTGGATTCAGCACAACATATTTTCTTGCCATTCTACTGAATTCTGGCTTCTGAATCCTGAATCCTGAATCCAAAATACGCGACTTTGCATTGACTCGCAAACAACCTCAAAATAACCGGGTTATACATCCAAGTGGGAAAGTTGAGTAATGATGTCTATGGCTGTCCTAGCCAAGTTCTGTCTTGATTCGATCCATGGCCTGTACCACGTTTTCATAGCTGTTAAAGGCGGATAAACGGATATATCCCTGGCCGCATTTGCCAAAACCAGCACCTGGGGTACACACCACCCCTGTCTTGTCGAGGAGAAGATCGAAAAACTCCCATGAGTCACGACCCTGCCCGTCAATCCAGATATAGGGCGAGTCATCGCCGCCAACGGAGCTAAAGCCTAGTGCGGTGATGGCCTCTTTGATATGGTGGGCATTTCTTAAATAATAATCAGTTAACTCCCTGATCTGTTTCTTGCCTTCCGGAGAATAGGCTGCTGCTGCGGCTTTTTGAATGGGATAGGATACGCCGTTAAATTTGGTGCAGTGTCTGCGGTTCCATAATGGGTGGATATGCTGTTTATTGCCCTTGGAATCGTAAGCAACGCACTCTTTGGGGACAACGGTATAGGCGCAGCGGGTGCCTGTGAAACCGGCATTTTTGGAAAAGCTCCTAAATTCAATGGCAACCTCACGAGCGCCTTCAATTTCAAAGATTGATTTTGGCAGATCAGGGTTGCGGATAAAGGCTTCGTAGGCGGCGTCAAATAAGATTAGTGCCTTGTTTCTGTGGGCATAATCAACCCAGGTTTTTAGTTCATCCTTGGTGGCTGTTGTGCCGGTGGGGTTGTTGGGGAAGCAGAGATAGATAAGATCCACCGGTTCTTTGGGGAGATCCGGGACGAAGTTGTTTTCTTTTACGCAGTCAAGATAGGTTATGCCCTGGTAGCGACCATCGGCAAAGCTGCCTGTTCGTCCAGCCATCACATTTGTATCAAGATATACGGGATATACCGGGTCTGGTAGGGCAACCTTTATATCTGTGGTGAATAGCTCCTGGATATTGCCGGTGTCGCATTTCGCCCCGTCACTGACAAAGATTTCGTCGGCTGAAACTTCAGCACCCTGGTCTATAAAGTCATGTTTGGCAATGGCTTCCCTTAAAAAATCATAGCCTTGCTCCGGCCCATATCCCCTAAAGGAACTATCCTCAGCCATTTCCGCAACACCAGCCTGCATGGCTTTAATGCACGCCTCAGGTAAAGCCCTTGTTACATCGCCAATGCCGAGACGGATGATATCCTTGTCGGGGTTGTTTTCCTGATAGGTGTCGACGCGCTTGGCGATATCAGAAAAGAGATAGGATGCTTGCAGTTTTAGATAATGTTCATTGATGGTAATCATAAAAGTTCCAGTTTAATTGGGGGGGGGTAGCTTGGATAGCCTAAGGTATACTTGAACTCTATATTATAAAGGGGGGGCTCTGTCAATTATGAGTCTTGGTTTGGCCCGGAAAATAATGGGGCCAAATTTGCTAAAATCAAAAGTGGAATTATCCGCCTTCTCCTGCTATACTCCCTCGTCTTCGTGAAAAGGTATTTAACTTACAGGAAATATGATGATAACTCTCCTAGATTATGGCGCGGGTAATGTCAGAAGTGTCCGCAATGCCATCAAAAAACTTGGTGCCGAGGTGCAGGATGTGACCTGTGCCGCTGATATTATAAAGGCTGAAAAACTGGTCTTCCCCGGCGTGGGTAGTTTTGGTCATGCCATGGAACGTTTGCAACGTCTTGGTTATATAGAGCCACTTCTTGCCCATATCCATGCTGATAAGCCATTCTTGGGTATTTGTCTTGGTTTGCAGACCCTGTTTGACTCAAGTGATGAGTCTTTGGGGGTTAAAGGGCTTGGTGTTGTACCAGGTAATGTCGGCCGGTTTCCGGAAGGGGAGTTGTCGGTGCCACAGATCGGCTGGAATGGGGTCAATCTGCATCAGGATTCGCCCCTTTTTAGGGGGCATACTGATGAGAAACTTTATTTTGTCCATTCGTTTCGGGCAACTGCAAATAAGGCCAATAAGGAGTGGTTGTTGACCACTACAAATTACGGTGAAGAGTTTATATCCGGTGTGCAAAGGGGCAATGTCTGTGCCTTTCAGTTTCATCCTGAAAAAAGTGGTAAGGCTGGGCTTAATCTCTTTGCCAACTTTCTTGAGAATCAGTCACTGACTGTTATTGGTAAAGCTGTCACAAAGACATCTGTTGAAACGGCGATAGCTCGGCGAATTGTGGCCTGCCTTGATGTTAGGGCCAATGATAATGGTGACTTGGTGGTTACCAAGGGTGATCAGTATGATGTTCGTGAAGAGGGTGAGGTGCGGAATTTAGGTAAACCTGTGGAGCTTGCCAAGCGTTATTATGAAGAGGGTGCCGATGAGATCACCTTTTTAAATATCACCGGTTTTCGTGATTTCCCCATGGAAGATCAGCCCATGATTGAGGTTCTGCGTCGCACCTCGGAAAATGTTTTTGTGCCGCTCTGTATTGGTGGAGGGATCCGCGAATTTACCGATGCCAATGGCAAGGAATACACCGCACTTGATGTGGCCACCGAGTATTTCAGGTCGGGGGCGGATAAAATAAGTATCGGTAGTGATGCGGTGTACACGGTGGAGGAGTTTCTTGAGACCGGGCAAAAGAGTGGTAAAAGCTCCATTGAGCAAATTTCCAAGGTGTATGGGGCCCAAGCCGTGGTGATCTCGGTTGATCCCCGCCGTGTTTACGTTAATTCCCCGGATGAAACCAGCCATACCACCATCAAAACGGTAACCCCAGGCCCAAATGGTGAGGAGTATTGCTGGTATCAATGTACGGTGCGGGGAGGTCGCGAGGGACGTGATATTGACGCAGTGCAACTGGCATCCTGTAGTCAGGGTCTTGGGGCGGGAGAGATCCTGCTTAACTGCATCGACAAGGATGGTACGAACTCCGGATTTGATCTGGAACTGATTAACCTTGTGAAAAGCCATGTCTCGATTCCCGTCATCGCCTCGAGTGGTGCGGGATGTCCTGGGGATTTCAGTGAAGTCTTTAAAGGAACCAAGGCGGAAGCGGCCCTTGCTGCCGGCATCTTCCATCGTCGGGAAGTGCCCATTGCCAAGGTGAAAGAGCAGATGCGCCTTGATAAAATTGAAACAAGGTAGGCTGTATGAAGAGCTATCATAAGGAGCTGTGGTTTGATATTCCAGGTCGGAGGGCTTTTGTCAATATTACTCCTGATGTGGAGCAATGCCTTGGCGAAAGTGGTATCCGCGAAGGCTTATGTCTGGTGAATGCCATGCACATTACGGCCTCTGTCTTTATCAATGATGATGAGCCTGGTCTCCATCATGACTATGAGGTGTGGCTTGAAAAACTGGCACCACATGCCCCCACCAGTCAGTACCTGCATAACGGCTACGAGGATAATGGTGATGCCCATTTAAAGCGGCAGGTCATGGGGCGCGAGGTGACGGTGGCTATCACCGATGGTAAACTTCATTTTGGCACCTGGGAGCAGATTTTCTATGGGGAGTTTGATGGCGGACGCAGAAAGCGGGTGCTTGTCAAAATTATTGGTGAGTAGTTTTCGCCGGTTTTAACAAGATCCTCTAAAAAAAACAGGGTGATGGCTTTGGCCGTCACCCTTTTTTATGGTCAAAAACGAGGATTTTTGCCTGTTTAAAGATGGCTGTCCGTTCCTCCGGTGGGGGCAGAAAACAGAGGGTTTTGCCTGATGTTGTCTCTGGAAAGATCGTCTGGACAGTTTCTTTTGAGAAGTAGGCAAATTCAGCCTGGCGGAAAAAGAGATTGCGCTCCTTGTAGGTGTAGTGGTTGGGATGGTTCTGCGGGCTGTTTTGATATATCTTGGCCTTTAATTCTTTTAAGTTTAATTGCGGCAGGTGATCTGGGAGTTTGCGCATGCCGGAGTGGAGCCAGCAAAATTGCAGAATTTCCAGGTATTGACCTAGGTCATTTCTTTCTTCTCCCGCCTTGACTAGCATCTCACCTAGTAGCTTTTGGGTGGCTGCTTTGCTGAAAAAATCGTGCTTCTTGCAGGTGTGCAGGAGGTGCAAAAAGAAGTCAAATCCACACTCTCCCTGGAAGCGCAGGTAGGTGAAGAGTGGTTTGAAAAAGTGGGTATTGTAGAACTTTTCAACACATTCACCAAACCAGTATAGTTCTTTTAGCTCCTCCGGTGTGAGATAGGGGGTGGCCAGCAGTTCGTAGGGTGGATGGCTTGATGGAATCAGTTCCGGGTGGTCGATGGAGATCGGGGTGTCGGGTAATATCTTTAACAAACCCATCTGGATATAGTGACACCCTGTATCGAACACATCGTTAAATGACTGCCTGTAGGTGGTATACGTTTCATGGGGCAGGCCAAGGATGAGATCCACGTGAAGGTGGATGGTGTCAAGGGCGACAAGCTTTTTGATGTTGGCAAGGGCGGTGGCTGTGTCTGTCTTTCTTTTGACCTGTTGCAGGGTTTTGGGATTGGTGGATTGTAGGCCGATCTCAAATTGAAAACGGTTAACCTGTGCCTTTGCGAGGACAGTAAACATGGCAGGGGTGAAGAGATCCGGGGCGATCTCAAAATGAAAATGGCAGGGTGTGTCAAGGTCAATAATGTACTGCCACAGTTCGGTGGTTCTTGTGGTAATGGCGTTAAAGGTGCGGTCAATAAAACGGATGATTTTAGGGTTATGTTCAAGGATTTCAGTTAACTCTTGTGTTACCTGTTGCCTAGGAAGGTGACGCAGATTGGTGGCGGTTGCTGACAGGCAGTATGAACACTGGAAGGGGCATCCCCTTGAAGATTCGTAGTATATGTGACGATTGGCAAGGTGGCTTGCAAAGTCGCTAGGCTGGTAGGGGCTGTGAAAGTCTGTTGAGGTCGTGGCCTCGTAGAATTTTTGTAATTTGCCACTGGTAAGATCGGTGTAGAAGTTGGCGCTAAGGCCCTCAACTTCCCCTTTGATTAGGCAGAGCTTTGGGTGGGAGATTTGTAATTGCTTGGCCTCAGGCCCACCAATGATGATTTGGGTTGCCGCCGACATTCGTTTCAAATCACCTATAAATCGTTTGATTCTTTTGTGATTCCAGATGTAGACTGAAAAGCAGATTATGTCTGGCTGCTGGTCGGTCAGATCAAGCAGGGCATCGTAATAGGAGTCGTTAATGGTTTGTTGGCACAGGGAAATTGTGGCTGACGGGATGTTTTTATGAAAACTTTCGCGGACGTAAAAGAGAGACAGGGTTGAGTGGGTGAATCGGCCATTACAGCCAAGTAATTTTATATGCATGGTGGGGTCAGGGTGGTTCTTTTGATGGATTTTGCTATTTTATTATTGTTTAGTATATAGTAAGTAATTCCTTAAATTGCAAAATATCCGGAGTCGTTGCCTGCAATAATGTCTCTGGTTGAGTTGTTTTTAGGCATTTTTTTTTGTGCTGGATATACCTTTAATGTTCTAAATTTTATAATGGGGCTTGATGGATGGGTGTGATTGTTAATGGTATTACAAAGCTTGGGCAGGTGACCACCTATCATGTGCAGGATGCCGGGCGTATGGGGCAGTTTTTATGTGCTGCTATTGGCGGTTGTTTTGCTAGGCCTTTTCGGTTTCGTGAGGTTGTTCGCCAGATTCGTCTTATTGGCATGAACTCCATGCCCCTTATCCTTTTTATTGGTCTCTTTTCCGGAATGGTCATTGGCTTGCAAGGCTATCATGCCCTGCGGCAGGTGGCTTCTGAGGGCAGACTTGGAGTCTTTGTCTCCCTGACCCTGGTGCGGGAGCTTGGGCCTGTTTTCACAGCCCTTATGGTGACTGGCCGGGCAGGGTCTGCCATGTGTGCTGAGCTCGGCATTATGCGGATTTCTGAACAGTTTGATGCCCTGGACTGTATGGCCATTGATCCCTTTCGTTACCTTATAAGTCCAAAACTTATTGCCACTTTAATTTCGATTCCTATTTTAACGCTTATGTTTGATCTTATTGGTATTGCTGGCGGCTATTTGTCCGGAGTGGTTCTGCTCGGGGTTAATCCTGGGGCCTTTATGACGGGGATAGAGCAAAAAGTAACGGATGCTGATATCTACCTTGGTCTTTACAAATCCCTGGCTTTTGCCCTTCTGATTGTCTGGGTCGGAACGGGCAGGGGCTATTTGCTTCACAAAATTCAGTCCGTAGGTTTTGGGGCTGAAGCTGTAAGTGCTGTGACAACTCAGTGCGTGGTGTACACCTCCATCGGTATATTGGTGTGGAATTATCTTATTACGGCGGTGTGCTTATGAGTGTGGAAATAGAATTTGTCGATGTGGTGAAACGGTTTGGCAGTCAAACTATTTTGGATCACGTTAATGTTAAATTCACCGGTGGTCAGACCACCGTTATTGCCGGAGGAAGTGGTCAGGGCAAGTCGGTGTCCATTAAATTGATCCTCGGGCTTATGGCTCCTGATTCCGGTCATATTCTGATTGATGGGGTTGATATTACAAAGATCAGTAAAAAAGAGTTAAATGAAATCCGCACTCGTTTTGGTGTGCTTTTTCAGGGGGTTGCCCTGCTGGATTCGATTACTGTTTTTGATAATGTTGCATTGCCCCTGCGTGAGCGTTTGCGTTTGTCTGAGGCTGAGGTGAAGAGTCGGGTTGAACAGGCCTTGGCCCAGTATGACCTGCAGGGGCAGGGTGGTAAATTTCCAGCGCAACTTTCAGGTGGTATGAAAAAGAGGGTGGGGCTTGCCAGGGCTATGATGGTGGAGCCTTTAGTGGTCTTATTTGATGAGCCGACAACGGGGCTTGACCCGCAGATCACGAAAGATATCTATAAATTGTTTTTTGAGACGCAAAGGGTGTATGGGTTTACGTCAATTATCGTAAGTCATGATATTCCTAAAGTCTTTAATCTTGCTGATCGGGTGGTTGTTTTAGGTCAGGGTAAAATGTCTGTATTTGAACAACCCGAGGATATTCAGCACTCAACTGATCCACATATAATACAATTTGTCCAAGAGACCATGGGGCAGGTGTATTCCAGTTCTTATGAGCTTGCTTAAAGGGGAATAAAGGCTATGAACGAATCTAAGGTCGATTTTTTGGTGGGGTTGTTTTTACTTGCAGGGCTTATTTGCTTTGGCTATATAACCACGCAGTTTGGGGAATCTACCCTTTTTAACAGAAGCTCTTTTTACACGATTTCGGCCGAGTTTGATAATGTGTCAGGCCTAAAAAGTGGTGCCAATGTAACTATGGCTGGGGTTCCTGTGGGTCGGGTTGCAAAAATTTCCTTGACCAGTGGTGATATGGCTAATGTTGCGATTCTTATGCAAAATGGGGTTGCAATCACTGAAGATGCCATTGCCTCTATTAAAACAGAGGGGCTTATTGGTGATAAGTTTATCAAGATAAGTCAGGGTGGTGCAGACGATATTTTAAATAACGGCGATGTTATTTTTGAAACTGAGTCGGCCCTTGATATTGAAGAGATGGTGAGCCAGTTTATCTTTGGGAAAGTGTAATATGTTTTTGTTTAGGGTCTGCCAGCGGTTTTTTTTGGTCGTTTTTGTTCTCTTTGGTTTTGCTTGTGTTTTGGTCTTGCCACCGCTGAGTATGGCGGCTGATATTGACCTTGAGGCCATGCTGGATGATGATGATGATGATTTTGATGATGAGGATGAGGATGAGGATATGGCTGGATCTATTGCCGATCCTTTTGAGTCTCTGAATCGCTTTTTTTTTCAGGTGAATGATAAGGTTTACTACTGGCTTGTAAAGCCCACCGGGAAGGTGTACTCCGCTCTCCTTGCCGAGGATGTTAGGGTTTGTATCAGTGATGCTTTTTATAATGTTCTGTCTCCTGGGCGGATAGTAAATCACCTCTTGCAGGGGAGATTTTCTGATTCAGGGGCTGAACTTTCACGGTTTATTATCAATACAACCCTTGGTGCAGGTGGTTTGGCCGACCCTGCTGGTGAGGAGTTTGGGATAGCCCGTAGGGATGCTGATTTTGGCCAAACTCTCGGGGGATATGGTTTAGGCGACGGTTTTTACATTGTCTGGCCTCTGCTGGGGCCATCATCGGCCAGGGATTCGGTTGGAATGGCCGGGGATTATTTCCTAAACCCTCTGCTCTACGGTCTAAAGGGGCGAGGGGATGTTGCTACAGGACTGTATGTGTTGAAGTATGAAAATGAAGGGACTCTGCGGGGGGAGCAGTATGAGACCATCATAAATGAGGCATTTGATCCCTATGTTGCCCTGCGTGATGTGTATGGGCAATATCGGCGAGGTATCATTATTAACCGCTCCAAGTCAGGAGAAATTACCACAAAGAAACCTGACCCCTTTGTGCCGGAGAGGGATTGTTCGGAGTTTACCTATGCCAATAAGTATGTCAACAAGGTGAAAGCGCGGCATTATGAACAGTGTCGAGCCCTTCGGGGGAGCGATGAGAAACTTGTGCGTTTTAGCCAGGCCGGAAAGGTGTATTACGGGACGCGGTTTCCCAATTTGCATTAAGGTGTTGTTGTGGTTCAAGTAAGCTTAGATTTGTAAAAGAGAATAATTATGAAAAACATATATAAGATGGTTGTCAGTTGTGTGCTTTTAGTTAGTTTATTTATGGTAAGTCCTTGCTGGGGGGTAACAGCTATGGAGACTATGGTGAAAACCACCGATGAAATTCTTATCATTCTGGAATCTGGAGATACGCACGATGTAGATGTCTGGCAACAGCAGCGCAAACTGGTCGCTGTTATTGTGTCGAAGCATTTTGATATGCGGGAGATGTCGAAACGTTCCCTTGCCAAGTATTGGAAGAGAAGAACCCCAGCCGAGCAGGATGAGTTTGTTCTCCTCTACACTAAGCTTATTCATAATACTTATATTGAGAGGCTGCGCGCCTTTTCCGGGTCAAAGGATGGGACAAAGTTTGGTAATGAGGTGGTTCGGGGTACCAAGGCCGTCGTGAGTTCTGTTGTCTGGCAGAATGGCAAGGAGATTTCAGTTGTGTATAAACTCTACAACAAAAAAGGGGTCTGGCTAGTCTATGATGTCGTCATAGAGGGTGTAAGTCTGGTGCGAAATTATCGCAGTCAATTTACCCAGATTATCCAGAAGGATGGTTATGAGGCCCTGGTTCGTAAAATTCAGGAGAAGTTGAAAAAAAACCCAGTTATCGGTGAACATGCGCGGCTTGGAGAGTAGAATGGGGTGTGATATTGGAGCGGATAAAATCATAGGCCAAAGTTTCCCTGGATTGACCCCCGAGGAGCAGCAAACGCTTTTGGCCTGTTTTGTGGTGCAACGATTCCCGCAAGATGCGCATATTATGGACCAGAATGATCTGGGTGACTTTATGGCGATTGTTCTTGATGGTAAATTGGCCATCAGGAAAGAGACTGTTCTTCCGGGAAAATTCACCCTGATTGCTATTTTGGAAAAGGGGGCCATGGTTGGGGAGGTGGCTCTGGCGGAAGAAACCGTCAGGACGGCCTCGGTAATTTCCATGGAGGAGTGTTCCCTGCTGGTTCTTTCCCGGGAGCGGGCCTTGGAGTTGTTTGAAGACCAGCCGGTCTTGGGAGTGAAAGTTCTTAAACGGATTCTAAAAGTTGTGGGTGGGCGTTTGCAGTTGGCCAGTGCCAGGTTGGCACAGTTGCTTTAATCGTGATTGATAAAAAATCTTGACAGGTGCAGGTGTTTTTTTTAGAGTGGGCCGTTTTCCGTGTGTTGTTGTTTATTTTTCTTGGTGAAAGATTGTGGAGCCCATTTTATTTGTAAATATTCCAGATGTGGGACTTGACGTTGATTTAGCTGATGATTCCTGGCTTCCCGCTTCTTTCCATGGCTCAGAAGTCGCTTCGGTGTCTTTCTTTTTACAGAGGCAGCAGGGTGGCGTCCATCTTACCGGAAAGATGGAACTTGTTTTAGGTTTGCAGTGTGATCGTTGCCTTGACTTATACAAAAAAAGTATAAGTGCTGAGTTCTCTGTGGATTTGGTTGTAGGGGAGCCTGCTCCGACTAGTGATGATCAGGTTGAATATATATGTAGTGCTGCTGATCTTGATACCATGTTTGTCGAATTGCCCCAGGTGGATTTGCCTGAGGTGGCGAGGCAGCAGTTGTATTTGCAGTTGCCGGTAAAAAAGATATGTGAAGCTGATTGCCCAGGCTTATGCCAGTGTGGTGAAAAGAAGGGGTCTACGGCCTGCACATGTAAAATAATAATAGATTCCCCTTTTGCAGCCCTCGCTAAACTTGGCGTTGCCGGGACGGATTAGATAAAAGAGAGATGGGTATTGGCCCATCCATGGAGGATATAATGGCTTTACCAAAGAGAAGACAATCCCATTCAAAAACTCATATGCGTCGTTCCCACGATGCCCTGAAAGCTCCTAATGTTGGTGTTTGCGGTGAGTGTGGTGAGCCTAAAATGCCCCACCGCCTCTGCGGAAGTTGTGGGACCTATAAAGGGCGTGAAGTAATTAAGCTTGATGAAGATTTTGAATAGAATCGGCCCGACCGTATAATGTTGAGTGAAAACCTTCTCGTTAAGACAGAGGGTTTTTGAAAAAGGCACAGGGCATCCCCCTGGGCCTTTTTTTGTTTCTTTGGGGTTGCTTTTTTTGCCTTGTGTTGCCCCTTGGAACAGGGTACTTTCTTTGCCGATATTTCTGTGGCATTCAGTTCCGTGGAAAGTCTCACATTGAATGAATATGAGGATGCCTGCTCGGGTTGCCTCTTCCTAACTATGGTGAATATGTGCGAATTGCCCTTGATGTAATGGGGACAGATCTTGGTGCTGCTGAACTTGTTGACGGGGCGCTACAGGCCTTGTCCCGTGATGAGATTACTGTGACCCTTGTGGGGGACGAGCAGGAGATTAGTGATGCCTTAGGTTCCCGTTCCTCCGACTCCCGCATCGAAGTCGTTCATGCGACACAGGTAATCACCATGGATGATTCCCCCATGGACGCCCTGCGTAAAAAGAAGGACTCCTCCATGATCCTGGCCTTTGATCTGCTCAAAAAAGGCCAGGTCGATGCCGCCGTCAGTGCCGGCAACTCCGGGGCTATCATGGCTTCAGCTATCCGTTACCTTGGTCGTTTAAAAGGGATCCAGCGTCCTGCCATTGTCAATGTCTTCCCAACCCAGAAAAAACCGGTTGTCATGGCCGATGTCGGTGCAAATGTCGATTGTCGGGCGAAACATCTCTATCAGTTTGGCGTCATGGCCGCCGCTTTTGCCAAGATTATGTTTGGCCTTGATGCCCCCCGTGTCGGTTTGCTTTCTAATGGTGCTGAGGAGGGAAAGGGTAACGCTCTCGTGAAAAAAACCCACGCATTGCTGGCCGACAGTACGCTGAATTTCATCGGTAATATCGAGGGGTGTGATACCTTCCAGGGTAATGTTGATGTCATTGTCTGTGATGGTTTTGTTGGTAACGTCTGTTTGAAATTAAGTGAAGGGTTGGCCGAATCGTTACTGTCAATGCTCCGGGAAGAAATTTCGCAAACTTTTAAGGCCAAAATTGGTTATTTTCTTGCCCGCCGTGCCTTTGCAAAATTCAAAAAACGGGTTGATTATGCCGAGACCGGTGGCGCGCCACTTCTCGGGTTAAACGAAACAGCGATTATCTGCCATGGCCGCTCAAATGCTACCGCCATTAAGAATGCTATCTTTGTTGCTGATGAACTTGCAGCCAATCGGGTGAATGATCTCATCCTTGAAATGCTTGCTGAGGGTGAGATTTGATGAGCCGGGCAATGATTCTTGGTACGGGACGCGGAGTGCCAGCAGGGATTTTAACCAACTATGATCTGGAAAAGATGGTTGATACCTCTGACGAATGGATCACGACCCGGACTGGAATTAAAGAACGTCGCAAGGCTGTGGCCGGAGAGGAAACATCATATCTTGCGGCCGAAGCCGGGCGTGATGCCCTTAGCGATGCAGGTCTAGGTGTTGATGACCTTGATATGATTATTGTTGCTACAGTGACGGCTGATATGATTATGCCATCCTGTGCCTGTCTGGTGCAGAAACATCTTGGCGCCCATGGTTGCTTTGCCTTTGATGTCAATGCGGCCTGTTCCGGTTTTCTCTATGCCTGTTCTATTGCTGAAAAATATATTCGGGCAGATTCCTCCCAAAAGATTCTAGTCGTTGGCGCTGAAACCATGAGTAGCCGGGTGGATTGGCAGGATCGCAATACCTGCGTGATCTTCGGTGATGGGGCCGGTGCGGTTGTTCTGGGTGGAAGTGTTGATGATCGTGGCTTTGTCGCTGAGAAGATGTATTCGGATGGAGGCTTGTATGAGTTGCTCTATATTGATAATGCCCAATCCATGAATACAGACCTGCAAAATCCTGATTATGACGGGAGTTATGTACGGATGGCTGGTCGGGAAGTCTTTAAACATGCGGTGCGGGCCATGGCCCAGGCGGTGGATGAGGTTCTTGTCAAGGCGGGTGTTTCTCCCGAAGCATTAACCCTAGTGATTCCCCATCAGGCTAATATTCGTATCGTCAATAAACTGAGGACGACACTGGGTCTATCGTCTGAAAAAGTCTATGTAAATGTGGATAAATATGGTAATACATCGGCGGCGTCGATTCCTTTGGCACTGGCAGAAGCCAGCCGTGAGGGTCGCTTGCAACCTGGTGATTATGTTCTGTTTTGTGCCTTTGGTGGTGGTTTTACCTGGGGCGCGCAATTGGTACGCTGGTAGTTTGAGTTTTCCTTCCCTTGGCTAGCTTGCCAATAATGATATTAAAAATATAAAAAACTATAGGTGCTTATGTGGATCATTTTCTGAGCGAAGATCAACAGGCCATTGTTGATTTGGCAAAGCAGATATCCCGAGAGATGATTGTTCCCAAACGGGTCTACTATGATGAGACTGAAGAATACCCGCTTGATATCGTCGAAACTCTCGCAAAATCAGATTTCTTTGCCCTGTTCGTCCCCGAAGAGTTCGGTGGACTAGGTGGTAGTTGTTACGATCTTGTTCTTGCCCTGGAACAGATCGGTCACGGCTGTGTTGGTATTGCCACTGCCTACGCTGCCAGTGCCCTTGGCACTTATCCGATTATTGTCGGTGGCAGTCAGGAGTTAAAAGAAAAGTATTTGCCTAAGGTTGCCACCGGCGAGTTACGGGCTGCTTTTGGTCTGACCGAGTCAAATGCCGGTTCCGATGCCGGGGGGATTCAGACCACAGCCGTCCTTGATGGTGATGAGTGGGTATTGAACGGTACCAAGCAATGGATCACCAATGGTGGTCAGGCCCATATCTACACCATCATTGCCATTACCGATCCCCATAAGGGCGCGCGTGGTGCCTCTATGTTTATCGTTGAGGCCGATGACCCCGGTTTTTCCTGTGGCCCGAAGGAAAAGAAGATGGGGATTCGTTGTTCTGCCACCACAGAGCTTATCATGAAGGATTGTCGTATTCCCAAAGATCGGATTATTGGGCGCCGGGGTACAGGTTTTATCACTGTGATGAAGACCCTCGATAAATCCCGTCCGGGAATTGCCAGTCTCGGTGTTGGTCTGGCTCAGGCTGCGCTTGATGAAGCCGCTAGCTATGCCAAGACTCGTTATCAATTTGGTAAACCTATTATCTCTTTCCAGGCGGTTCAGCATCTTCTTGCCGATATGGCCATTGAGACTGAGGCAGCCCGCGCCCTTTTGTATGTAGCGGCCCGCCATATTGATGCCCATCCAAAGGATATGTCAAAAGGGTCTGCCATGTGTAAGGTTAAGGCCACGGATGTTGCCATGAAGGTCACCACCGATGCGGTTCAGGTTCTGGCAGGTTATGGTTTTATGCGTGAATATCCGGTTGAGAAGATGATGCGGGATGCTAAGATCCTGCAAATCTATGAAGGAACCAACCAGATTCAACGTAACGTTATCGGGCAGGAATTAAATAAAGAGTACACCAAATAATTTTCATCTGGATTGAGTGAAAACTATGAATATAGTCGTATGCATAAAACAAGTCCCTGACGCCAAGGATGTTCGTCTCGACCCCGAGACTAATACCCTGTCGCGGGAGGGGGTAAAGTCTGTTATCAACCCCTATGATCGTCATGCCATGGAAGAAGGGGTGCGTTTAAAGGAAGAGTTTGGCGGCAAGGTGACGGTGGTTTCCATGGGCCCACCTCAGGCCAGAGCTATTCTTGAAGAGGCGATCTCCTGCGGTGCTGATGATGCCATTCTGGTTTCGGATCGGGCCTTTGCCGGAGCTGATACCCTGGCGACAACCTACACACTGTCCCAGGCTATTAAAAAGATTGGTGCTGTGGACCTGGTTATCTGTGGCAAGCAGGCGACAGATGGTGATACGGCCCAGGTTGGCCCTGGTCTTGCCGTGCGTCTGGATATGGCCTATGTGACCTGTGTCCAGCAGGTGTCCACCGTGACAGATAAGGTCGTGGTGCTTGAGAGAATGATGGATGATGGTTATGACGAGGTTGAGGTAGAGCTTCCGGCCCTGCTCACCGTGGTTAAAGAGGTCAATACGCCGCGTTTCCCCTCCATCCGTGGACTTCGCAAGGCCCGGGTTGCTGATATTCCGAGCTACACCGCTGAAGATATTGGTGCTGATGTGGCCATGCTTGGTCTCGGAGGTTCTCCCACTCAGGTTGTTAAGGTCTTTCCCCCCGAGCCAAAGGGTGACCGTACCATACTGACAGGCAGTGTTGACGAGATTGCCGAGAAACTTGCTGAGATTTTCCGAGAAAGTTCAATTGGTGGCTAAGACCACCATTGTACCTGTCGCCGAATAAACGGCGCTAAACCGTACGGTTATAAATATGCTGATAATAGATACTGATGCTTGTATAGGTTGTGGATTATGTGAAGACAACTGTCCCTTTGATGCCATCCATGTGGAGGAAGGTAAGGCAGTTGTCGGTGACGAGTGTACCCTCTGCGGGGCGTGTATTGATCATTGTGAAGTTGACGCACTGACCATTGACAAGGAAGAGGTTGCAGGTATTGATCTTGATGCCTGGTCCGGTGTTTGGGTTTATGCTGAGTATCGCAATGGTCGCATTGCTCCTGTGACCCATGAGCTTCTTGGGGTTGGTACTGATCTGGCTAAAAAACGCGGGGTTAAACTTGCCGCCGTTCTTCTATGTGAGTCGGCGGGAGATGTGCCGGCTGAGCTTATCGCCTCCGGGGCAGACATCGTCTATACCGTTGAAGATCCTGCCTTAAAAGATTTTACCGATGATGCCTATGGTCATGCCCTGGAAGATTTGGCCTTAAAGTACAAGCCTGAGATTATTCTGGCTGGTGCCACTGCCATTGGTCGTTCTTTTATTCCCATGGTGGCGACAACTTTAGGCACAGGGCTTACTGCGGATTGCACCAGCCTTGAGATTGGTGATGATGGTCATCTCCATCAGACTCGTCCGGCCTTTGGTGGCAATATTATGGCGACGATCATGTGTCCTAACCACCGCCCCCAGATGTCCACTGTTCGCCCCATGGTGATGCAGGCCAATGAGTCTGACGCCAGTCGCACGGGGGAGGTTATCTCTGAGACAATCGCTCCCGAGCGCCTCATTTCCCGCTGTCGGGTGGTAAAATCGGTGTATACCGAGTCAAATCAGGTTAATATCACTGAGGCCGATGTGGTGGTGTCTGGTGGTCGTGGTCTTGAAACGGCGGAGGGCTTTCGTCTGGTGGAAGAGCTTGCTGATTTGCTCGGTGGTGCAGTTGGTGCTACCCGTGCCGCGGTGGATGCTGATTGGATTGGTTATCCCCATCAAGTTGGTCAAACCGGTAAGACAGTGGCTTCGAAACTTTATGTGGCCTGTGGTATTTCCGGAGCGATCCAGCATGTGATCGGTATGAAATCATCTGAAACCATTGTGGCTATTAACCGGGATGAAAAGGCAACAATCTTTGACATTGCCGATTACGGTGTGGTTGGTGACCTGTTTGAGATTTTGCCTGCTGTTATCGAAAAATTAAAGAAGTAAGGAGCCCATGATGGAGTTATCTGGAAAGGTTGCTGTGGTTACAGGTGGTAGTCGCGGGATTGGTAGGGCGGTTTGTCTGCGCTTGGCGTCTCTTGGTGCCACGGTCATTATTAATTATGTTTCCCGGTCTGATGCTGCTGATGAGGTGGTCAAGGAGATTGAAGGAAATGGTGGCAAGTCCGGGGTGTATCAATTTAATGTTGCCGACACCGCTGCCGTAACTGAGGCCTTTAAGGCTATTCTTGCCGACCATGGCCGGATTGATATTCTTGTCAATAACGCCGGCATTACCCGTGATGGCCTATTCATGAAGATGAAAGAGTCTGACTGGGATGATGTACTTAATATTAATCTCAAAGGCGCTTATAACTGTATTAAAGCGGTTACTCGCCCCATGATGAAGCAACGGCAGGGTGCTATTATTTCCATCACGTCGGTTATTGGTTTTGCCGGGAACGCCGGACAGGCCAATTATTCAGCCGCGAAGGCTGGTCTGATTGGTTTGACCCGCTCTCTTGCCAAAGAACTTTCCGCTCGAAATATTACGGTGAATGGTGTGGCCCCTGGCTATATTGATACTGATATGACCAAGGATTTGCCTGATAATGTTAAAGATATTATCCTCAGTGAAATCCCCCTTAAACGTATGGGTGACCCTGAAGACATCGCTGGTGCTGTGGCCTTTCTGGCCTCTGATGATGGTAAATATATCACCGGCCAATTTATCCATGTGAATGGTGGGATGTTCATGGGATAATTTTTTTATTGCTTAATTTGGGAACAAATGTTCCTTTGCCACCACTTATTTCTTATATTTACGTTATAAAAAAGTAAACTAACCGAATTAGAATTGTATTAAGGAGAATTTATTATGTCTGTAGAAACCCAACTGATTGATATCATTGCCGAGCAACTTTCCGTGGATAAGGCTAAGGTTGTTTCCTCTGCCTCTTTTGTTGATGATCTTGGTGCAGACTCTTTGGATCTTGTTGAACTCATCATGGCAATGGAAGAAGCTTTTGATACAGAGATTGCCGATGAAGTGGCTGAGAAGATCACCACGGTTCAGGCTGCCATTGATCATATTGAAAAACTGTAAGAGCTGTTTTGTGTATAGAAGTTTTTGTCTACGCCTTAGCTGGGTCATTACGATGATTCGGTAAGGCGTTTTCTGCCGTTTAAGGTGTTTGGATTTTACGTTTGAGGATGACTTATGAGCCGCCGAGTTGTGGTGACAGGAATTGGTCTGGTGACCCCCGTTGGTACTGGTGTTCAGAAAACCTGGGATGGTCTGCTTGCTGGTAAATCCGGGGTTGGGCCGATTACCCGTTTTGATGCCAGTGCCCATATGGTGCAGATTGCTGCCGAAGTGAACGACTTTAATGTTGAAGATTATATGGACAAGAAGGCTGCCAAGCATCTTGAACTCTTTGTCCAATATGCTCTCGGGGCCGCTGATATGGCCATTAAGGATTCTGGCTTTGAAATCACAGAAGACAACAGCACCAGGGTTGGTTCTGTTGTCGGTTGTGGCCTTGGCGGTTTACCCGCCATCGAGAAGTATCACTCGGTTTGTCAGGAGCGGGGGCCGAAACGGATCACGCCATTTTTTATTCCCATGGTAATTCCTAATATGGGTGGTGGGCAGATTTCCATCTTCCATAAGACCCGTGGACCAAACCTTTCAACCTGTACGGCCTGTGCTGCCGGAACCCACGCCGTTGGTGAGGCCTTTCGCCTCATTCAGTCCGGTGTCTGTGATGTGTCCTTTACCGGTGGTTCCGAATCCGTCATCTGTGATCTTGCCGTTGGTGGTTTTAATGCCATGAAGGCCTTGTCCCGTCGCAATGACAGTCCGGAAACGGCGTCCCGTCCCTTTGACAAGGATCGTAACGGTTTTGTTATCGCCGAGGGTGGCGGTATTATGATTTTGGAAGAATTGGAACATGCCAAGGCACGTGGGGCCAAGATTTATGCTGAAATGGTGGGCTATGGTCTCACCGGTGATGGCTATCATATTGCCGCGCCTCCTGCCGATGGCAATGGGGCGATTCGCTGTATGCAGATGGCCCTGGCTGATGCTGGAATGAATCCCGGCGATATTGATTATATCAATGCCCATGGGACGTCAACACCCTTAAATGATGTGGTTGAAACCCGTGGAATTAAGGCGGTGTATGGCGATCATGCCAGGAAGCTTGCCATTAGTTCAACCAAATCCATGACCGGCCATATGCTTGGTGGTGCCGGTGGAATTGAGGCCTGTTTTACGGCGCTTAGCCTGCATAATCAGGTGGCGCCACCCACGGCAAATCTCACAAACCCCGATCCGGAATGTGATCTTGATTATATCCCCGAGGGTGCGCGGGAAATGAATATTCGGGCAGCCATGTCCAACTCCTTTGGTTTTGGTGGCACCAACGCCGTTATTGTCATGAAGCGTTACGGGGGCAAATAATGAATATTGCGCTTGGTTGTGATCATGGGGCCTATGGCTTAAAGGAAGAGGCGAAACTTCTTCTTGCTGAACTTGGTCACGATGTCACCGATGTTGGTTGTCATTCCCTCGAATCTGTTAATTATCCTGATTATGCCAATGCCGTCTGTGACAAGATCACAGATGGTACCTCACAGCGTGGAATTCTCATCTGCGGCACGGGTATCGGCATGTCCATGGCGGCTAATCGCCATAAAAATATTCGTGCTGCCCTCTGTCATGAATTATTCACTGCTGAAATGAGTCGTGAGCATAATGACGCCAATGTTCTGTGTATGGGAGCTAGGGTCATTGGCCCTGGTCTTGCCTTGCAGATGGTTCGTATCTGGCTTGCCACCGAGTTTGGCGCTGGTCGGCATCAAACTCGTATCGAGATGTTTTCGTAGGGCAGATTATAAAGAAGTAGAGAATGTAAAGGATATAGAGTAGGTCTTTTTTGGCTCTTTCTCTTCTTTACCTTCTCTACTTCTTTATCTTCTTTACATTCTTTTTTTTTAAGGTTTTCCAAAATGTCATCATTAAAAACTAATGATTTTGAAATATATAAGGCCATCGGTAAGGAGCTTGAGCGTCAGGCCTACCAACTTGAACTGATTGCCTCTGAAAATATAGTTTCCACTGCAGTTCTTGAGGCGCAGGGTTCTATTTTTACCAATAAATACGCCGAAGGATATCCGGGTAAGCGTTATTATGGCGGTTGCGATAATGCTGATACGGTTGAGTCTCTGGCCATTGAGCGGGCCAAGGAACTCTTTGGTGCAGAATATGCCAATGTCCAGCCCCATTCGGGTAGTCAGGCCAATATGGCGGTCTACTTTGCCTGTCTTAAACCGGGCGATAAGGTTCTGGGGATGGATCTTGCTCACGGTGGTCATCTAACCCATGGTGCCTCGGTGAGTTTCTCTGGCGAACTGTATAACTTTGTCTCCTACGGTCTGGATAAGGAAACCGAGCGGATTGATTATGACGCCCTTGAAGAGATGGCCATTACGGAAAAACCAAAGCTTATTGTGGCAGGGGCTTCAGCCTATCCGCGGATTATTGATTTTCCAAGACTCCGCCGGATCGCCGACAAGGTCGATGCCCTGCTTATGGTCGATATGGCCCATATCGCAGGTCTTGTGGCGGCTGGTGTCCACCCCTCTCCGGTTGGTCATGCCCATTTTGTCACCACCACCACCCATAAAACCATGCGTGGCCCACGTGGTGGGCTGATTCTTGCCGATGCAGAATTTGGCAAGAAGTTAAATTCAAAAATTTTTCCTGGTATTCAGGGTGGGCCACTGGTGCATATGATTGCTGCCAAGGCCGTGGCCTTTAAAGAGGCGATGTCGGCTGAGTATAAGGTGTATCAGGCTCAGGTTGTGGCCAACACCCAGGCACTGGCGGCAAAACTCATCCAGTTTGGTTTTCGTCTGGTGTCCGGTGGTTCCGATAACCATCTTGTCCTGGTTGATCTTAACAATAAGGGCTTAACCGGTAAGGACGCTGAAGAGGCCCTGGAAGAGGCGGGACTGACTGTCAACAAGAATGCCGTACCCTTTGACACCCAGTCGCGTTTTGTCACAGGGGGTATTCGAGTCGGGACACCTGCGGTGACAACCCGTGGCCTCAAAGAGGTGGAGATGGAAAAGATTGCCACCTGGATCAATGAAGCGGTTGAGCAACGTGACGATCCGGCGGTTCTTGCCAGGATTCGTGGTGAGGTGCGCAGTCTCTGTGAAGCCTTTCCTCTCTACCCGGAAATGCAAGAGGAGTTTAAATAAAGATCATGGCGGCAAGTGACAGACCATCCTGGCAGGAATATTTTTTAAACATTACCCGTCTTGTTGCTGAACGATCGACCTGTACCAGGCGCAAGGTCGGAGCTATACTTGTGCGGGATAAACGTGTTATCACCACAGGCTATAATGGTGTGCCGTCAAAGATAAGTCACTGTGCTGATGTTGGCTGTCTGCGGGATAAACTAAAAGTGCCATCCGGTGAGCGGCATGAGCTTTGTCGTGGCCTCCATGCCGAACAAAATGCAATTATTCAGGCCGCTACCCATGGTGTGTCCATTCTTGGTTGCACCCTGTACTGCACTAATATGCCGTGTTCGATCTGTAGTAAGATGCTGATCAACGCTGGGGTTGTAAAGATCTGTTACGGTGAGGGTTATGCTGATTCTCTTGGGGAAGAGATGCTCCGTGAGGCAGGGGTTGAGGTTGTTGCAGTTGCTTAATGACGAGTTGGTGTTCATTATTTATGCGGTTCATAATTAACTGATATGAGGCAAAGATGAAGTGTCCATACTGTGGGAATCTTGACAATAAGGTTGTTGACTCGCGCCTGAATAAGGAAGCCACCACCACCAGACGCAGGCGTAAATGTGAGGGGTGTGAACGGCGTTTCACCACCTACGAGCGTCTGGAGTTGACCATGCCTATGCTGATAAAAAAGGATGATCGCCGGGAATCGTGGGATCGGGATAAAATTGTTATTGGCCTCCGTAAGGCCTGTGAGAAGAGACCAGTTTCCATGGCTAGGATCGAAGAATTTGTCGATAGTCTGGAGCGTGAAATTCAGGATATGGGTGAACGCGAAATCCCGGTTAAGCTTGTTGGTGCCAGGGTTATGGATGGCTTGCGTAACCTTGATGATGTCGCTTACGTTAGGTTTGCCTCAGTCTACCGCCAGTTTAAAGATTTAAATGAATTTATGGAAGAGTTAAAGGATCTCTTGGGTGCTGAAGAGGATGAAGCAGCCAAGTAAGGACGATGAAGCCTTTATGCGCCTTGCCCTCACTGAGGCCCGCAAGGGGCTTGGGCGGACATCGCCAAATCCACTGGTGGGTGCGGTTGTAGTTCTTGACGGTCAGGTTGTTGGTAAAGGCTTTCATAAAAAAGCCGGAACCCCCCATGCAGAGGTTCATGCCCTGCATGACGCTGGTGATAAGGCCAAAGGGGCAACGATTTATGTTACCCTTGAACCATGTAATCATACAGGGCGTACGCCACCTTGCACCCAGCGCATTGTCGAATATGGTATTAAGCGGGTTGTGGTTGGCATGGTCGACCCTAATCCTATTGTTGCCGGTACCGGTTGCGCCTTTCTCGCCAAAAAAAATATTGAAGTGGCTGGTCTTGTGCTTGAGGATGAATGCCGGGCCATTAATCGTCCCTTTGTCAAACATATCACAACCGGTTTACCCTGGGTTATTATGAAGGCCGGTTGCTCTCTTGATGGTAAACTGGCTGCCCCTGATGGCAGATGCGCCTGGATCACCGGGGCGGAGTCAAGGCGTGAAGTGCATCGCCTGCGTGACCGGGTTGATGGTATTTTAATCGGCATTGATACGGCCTTGAATGATGATCCCTCCCTCACGACTCGCCTGCCCCATAAGAAAGGTCATGATCCCACCAGGATTATTCTTGATAGCCATTTACGCTTGACCCCCAAGGCAAAGATGCTTACGTTGCAGTCGGACGCCCCGACACTGGTCTTTTGCGGGGCTGGTGTTGACGTTACTAAGATTGATGCCCTCAGTAAAGCCGGGGCCAATGTTCACCAGGTTGCCTTGCAGGACGGTCGGATTGATCTGCGTCACGTTCTTCAGGAATTAGGGGAGTTGCAGTTAAGCTCTATCCTTGTGGAAGGGGGCAGTGCGGTTCATACCTCATTCCTGAGAGAAGGGTTAGTGGATCAGGTCTCGCTCTTTATGGCGCCCCTCTTTTTGGGTCAGGAGGCCATTCCTGTTTTGGCTGGGTTAGGGATCACCGATGTGCAGCAGGGTAAACGTTTTAAGCTTAGTCGAGTGAAGCGGTTTGGTGAAGATGTACTTATAGAAGGTTTTTTTGAACCACAGAGTGGCACGGATTGATCCGGATTCAGTCTGGAGTGTCTCTGGGGCTACCCGTAAATTTATACTATTAATGATAAAAAAATGTTTACTGGAATTATTCAAGGTAGAGGCAGGCTGGTTGAGAAGCGTCCTGGTGGCGGGGGGATGGTTTTCATCCTTGAAACAGATTTTGACCTCACCGATCCGGAAGAGGGTGAATCAATTGCCTGTAATGGCGTGTGCTTAACCGCAAAGAATATTGCCACTCGCCGGTTTGAGGCCGATGTGTCCCCCGAGAGTCTGGCGCGCACCAATCTTGGTGATAAGGCGGTTGGTTCCACTTTAAATCTTGAGCGGGCCCTGCGTCTTAGTGATCGTCTGGGCGGACATATGGTTTCAGGCCACGTGGATGGAGTGTCCAAGGTGGTGGCGCGTATTACGGAGGGTGATTTTACTATTTTCACCTTTTCTATTCCTGATGGACATGGGAAATACATCATCGAAAAAGGTTCAATTACCATTGATGGTATAAGTTTAACCGTCAACCATTGTGATGCAACCACTTTTGGTGTATCTATCATACCCCACACCCTGGTGGTGACCTCACTTGGTGCCTTAAATAGTGGTAGTGAGGTCAATATAGAAGTTGATTTAATCGGAAAGTATGTTGAAAAACTTCTTTTGTCTAAGGATGAGACTGGTTCCTCGGGTGGAATTAATCCGGCATTCCTGGCTGAAAATGGTTTTCTAAAATAATAATGAGGCTGATGGTGATGTAGGTTTGGCGGCGGTTAGGGCTGGCGGTGCTTTTTTATGAAGTTTTAAGTGCCTAAACCTAAAAGTCTAAGAGTCTATAGCCTAACAGCTTAAAATAAGGTGGGTTTCATGCCTGTTTGCACGATAGAAGAAGCATTAGAAGATATTAAGGCCGGGAAGCAGATTATTCTGGTGGATGATGAAGATCGCGAGAATGAGGGTGATCTTTTTATGGCAGCGGAACTTTGTACGGCTGATGACGTCAATTTTATGGCGACCCACGGTCGTGGATTGATCTGTCTGACCCTTACCTCCGACCATCTGGAGCAGATGAAACTGCCCATGATGGTTTCTAATAATACCTGCCCCTTTGAAACGGCGTTTACCGTATCCATTGAAGCGGCAACAGGTGTGACCACTGGTATCTCAGCGGCTGATCGGGCCCGGACGATTCTGGTTGCCTCGAAGGCGGATGTCAGGCCTTCGGATCTCACCAGTCCTGGGCATGTCTTTCCACTCCGCGCCCGTCCTGGTGGTGTGCTGGTTCGTACCGGTCAAACCGAGGGTAGTGTTGATATGTGTCGTTTGGCTGGGCTGCGTCCAGCTGGGGTGATCTGTGAGATCATGAAGGAAGATGGCACCATGGCTCGGATGCCAGATCTTGAGATCTATGCTAAAAAGCATAATTTGAAGATCTGTACCATCGCCGATCTGGTTGCCTACCGGATGCAGAAGGACAGCCTGGTGCACCGTGCTGCTGAGGTTAAAATGCCCACCCGCTTTGGTGGAGATTTTAAGACGGTTGTCTATAAGAATGATGTTGATAACTATGAGCATGTTGCCATGGTAAAGGGTGAGATTAATCCCGATGAACCAGTTCTTGTCCGGGTTCACTCTGAATGTCTTACCGGCGATGTGTTTGGTTCCATGCGTTGTGACTGCGGCAGTCAGCTCCATGCTGCCATGCGTCAGGTCGGTCGAGAAGGCAATGGTGTTGTTCTGTATATGCGTCAGGAGGGTCGTGGTATCGGTCTTGCCAATAAGATGAAGGCCTATGCCTTGCAAGACGAAGGCCTTGATACGGTTGAAGCCAATCATAAGCTCGGCTTTAAGGCTGACCTGCGGGACTATGGTATTGGTGCTCAGATTCTCCGTGATTTAGGGGTACGCAAGATGCGTCTTATGACCAATAACCCCAAGAAAATTATTGGTCTTGAAGGGTACGGTATTGAGGTGGTTGATCGTGTACCCATTGAATGTGAGCCCCACGCTGAAAACTTGGGTTATTTGCAGTGTAAACGTGATAAAATGGGACATCTATTAACGTTTAAAGATTGATCTGTTCCGAATGTTGCCACAAAGTCCATGGGTTGTTTCTATGGGCTAAGTTGCAATTTGGTGGAACTTAATGGTCTGGAAAATTAATAATAAGGGAAAAGAAAAATGGCAAAATATATAGAGGGAACTCTATCGGCTGATGGCAAGAAATTTGGTATCCTTGTGGCGCGTTTTAATTCGTTTATTGCAGAACGTCTTGTCGAAGGGGCCATTGATACCTTGGTGCGTTCCGGTGCGGCGGATGATGATATTGATGTGGTTCGTGTGCCAGGTGCCTATGAGATTCCCCTTATTGCCCAAAAGATGGCGCGTTCCGGCAATTATGATGCGGTGATCTGTCTTGGGGCCGTGATTCGTGGGGCAACACCCCATTTTGATTTTGTTGCAGGAGAGGCGGCCAAGGGTATTGCCATGGCCAGCATGGATGCTGATCTGCCTATTATCTTTGGTATCCTTACCACCGATACCATTGAGCAGGCCATTGAGCGGGCTGGAACCAAGGCTGGGAACAAAGGTTCCGACTGCGCTTCGGCGGCCATTGAAATGGTCAGTTTGCTGGAGCAGTTCTAAAACGACGGTATAAGTCCCTTGATTTATAAGGGAAAAGATGCATAATGTGGGAAGAAAAGATGACTTTTCTTCCCATTTTTATTTATGAGACTTTACGTATGAGCGGACCACGTAGGCAGGCCAGAGAGTTAGCCTTGCAATGTTTATTTCAGCTGGATCAAACCGGCAATGCCGATCTTGAACTGATCCGGGTGAATTTTCAGGCGCCCAAAAAAGCCATGAGCTTTGCCACCACTTTGGTGAATGGGGTGCAGGAGCATTTAGGCGAATTGGATGAGTTGATTATGGCGCATTCCGAGAATTGGAAGATCCCCCGCATGGCCGTGGTGGATCGCAATCTTTTGCGCCTGGCTTTTTATGAGTTTAATCATTGTTCTGAAATTCCTGAAGCTGTAACCCTGAACGAGATTATTGAAATTGCCAAACGTTTCAGTACCGATGAGGGCCCGGCCTTTATTAACGGTATCCTGGATAGTTACTGTAAAAAGGGTGAGTAGAGGGTAATGTTTTTTGTGGAGACAGGCTGGGGGCTGAATGTCTCTGTTTCCCAAAGAACGTCAGTATTGTCTGGAGTTGCATTCAAGATCCGGCGTGGTGGTTATTTTTCCTAGCTGGCATTGCTTTGGGGCACGCAATTCTTTAACGGATACTGCTGAATGCAACTACTCTAATTTAAAATATGAAGTCTTATAGCTTTGCAGGACAGGAGAAAAATGGCAAAGGTCGAAAAGGAAATACGTCCCCATCTCAGTCTTGAAATTTTGGCAGTGGTTGGTGTTATGGCTGGGCTGTTTCTGGCCCTGTGTCTGGTTAGTTTTACCCCGCCTGGATCGTCCGGGGAAATGTCTAATTGGGGTGGGATGATAGGGGACGTTATTGCTGTTGTCCTGATTAAATTTCTGGGCTTAACATCCTTCTTGTTGCCTTTGCTTCTCTTTCTCTTTTCCTTTGGGGCTTTTTTCCCTGTTACCAGTGAATACCGTCTACCGCTGATGGTTGCTGGTTGCACGGGAATTATTATTGCCAGCGCAGTTCTTCTTGGTGGGCTTGGTGTGCCTGAATTGACTCTGTTTGGTAGAAGCTATCCTGTTGCGGGCTATATTGGGGCCAAAATATTCACAGTATCATCGGCCTATTTTGGTGGCCCCGGAGTGGCCCTTTTCTTTTTTGTCGTGCTGCAATTCTCTCTTATGGCACTGTTTTATCTATCTCCCTATCAAACCGCTAAACTTATTATTGATACTGGTAAACGCTTTTATAGTTGGCGTCAGGAGCGCAAGAGTGACGATGTTGAGGCACCTGTTCTTCTGAAGAAGGGTAGGGGGGGCGTACTGCTAAAGACAGCGCAGGCTTCTGATTCGGCCATTCTCCCTGCGGTTAAAGAACCTGTGCGTTTGGCTTTAGAAGATGTAGAGAAAGAGTTTGAGCCTATTCCTGTTCAGCCTGGTGAATATCAACTGCCGACCTTGCAGTTACTGGATAAACCAGTACACAAGGATGTAAAGGTGGATAATGAGTATTATCATGGCGTCAGTGATCTTCTCAGCACAAAACTACAAGATTTTGGTGTAAAGGGTAAGATTGTTGGCATTCTGCCTGGCCCTGTCATTACCACCTATGAATTTGAACCGGCACCTGGGGTTAAAATCAACAAGGTTATGTCCTTGGCTGACGATCTGGCCCTCGGCCTTAAAGCGCCATCGGTACGTGTTGTGGGGTCGATCCCTGGCAAGGCGGCCCTTGGCATTGAGGTGCCAAACCCGGTACGGCAGAATGTGTATATCCGGGAGATATTAGGCACAGGCCTGTTCCAGAAAGGTCAGTCAAAATTGACGCTGGGGCTTGGTATGGATGTTATCGGTAATCCAGTTACTGCTGATCTTTCCCGGATGCCCCACCTGCTCATTGCCGGGACAACAGGGGCCGGTAAGTCTGTGGGTATCAATACGATTATTTGCTCTATTCTGTTGAAATCCACTCCTGAGGAGGTTCGCCTCCTCTTGATTGATCCGAAACGGGTTGAACTTACCTGTTACGAGGGTATTCCCCATCTTCTTCATCCCGTTGTGGTTGAAGCAAAGATGGCCAGTCGTGCCTTGCAGTGGGCGGTAAAGGAGATGGAGCGGCGCTACTCACTTATGGAAGAGTGCCGGGTGAAAAGCTTTGCCAGCTTCAATGAGTCTTCTGATGAGAAACTGCCCCTCATCGTTATTATTATTGATGAGCTTGCCGATTTGATGATGGTGGCCTCAAAGGAGGTGGAGGGGGCGGTGGCGCGTCTCGCTCAGATGGCCCGTGCTGCCGGGATGCACCTTATCTTGGCTACTCAGCGTCCTTCGGTTGATGTCTTGACTGGGCTTATCAAGGCCAACTTTCCCACCCGAATGTCGTTTAAGGTTTCCTCTAAAATTGATTCGCGTACCATCCTTGATACCTCCGGAGCTGAGCATCTTCTCGGTATGGGCGATATGCTCTTTTTGCCACCCGGAACAGCAATTCTCCAACGTATTCACGGGGCTTATATTTCTGAGAAAGAAACAGAACGTATTGTTGACTTTCTTAAAAGTCAGGGCCCTGCCACCTATGATGAAGAGATCATTAAATCGGTGGAAAGGGAAACCAACGCAGGTCTTTCCGAGGGAGATGAAGATTACGATGAAAAATATGATGAAGCCGTAGCCCTTGTCTGTGAGCTTGGTCAGGCCTCTATCTCCGGAGTGCAGCGTCGCCTGCGTATTGGCTATAATCGCTCGGCCCGTATCATTGAAACCATGGAACGGGAAGGCATCGTCGGCCCTGCCGATGGCGCAAAACCCCGGAAGGTTTTGGTGCGAAGTGAGTATGATTGAGTGCGATATCAGGTGTGCGGGCCAGTATTTTGATGGGGAGACTGGCTCTCGATGTATGAGAAAATATGGTCATTTATGATAAGTCTAAGTCTGGATTTAATCTTACCCTCCCCCCTTTTTTAATTATAAGACGCACAAGTTATATGTTAGTATTCTGTTTCTGGATATCCTCAACTTACCTGGGGTTATCCAGTTAGGACAGCATGTCATAAGTAAAAAAAGCTGTCAATTCTCTCCAGTTGTTTGAGGATATCAGGAAACTGGATAATAACTTGTTCGGCAATAAATCGAGACCTATACACCAAAATCTCATGCCAATATCTATTGAAAATGGAATTGTAGACGAAAACTGGATGCTCACCTACGACGGAGAAGAGGTGAAACTAGAGGTAAAGCAATCAAATTTGCCCCAGACTCTCTTCATTACAAACCGAAAGGGTTTTAGAGGCAGGCACCCATGGGAGATTTTCTTTAGGATTTTAAATGAATTTGTATGGTTCTACGACATCACAATTCAGGATGTTAATGGAGGCCACGGCGAATATTGCGCTAATCTTAACTACCTTCCTAATGATGATAGTTATGCGATAAGATTGTTTGATTTTAAACAGCAAGTTTTCAAGGACGATCAACATCTAGCGTTGGGTTTCTTCCGAGAAGGTGTGTCTAGCGGAAGTTCGTATTATGCATTTTTGTGTTATGCAAAAATACTTGAAATACCATTCAAAGATGGAAAATCGAAAGGGGACTGGATCGATCACGAAATTCCCAATCTGAAAGGTGAATTAGCTGTTTCATTACGAGATCGAAGAGTTCACATGCTGGGAGGAAAAACCCTTGGAATGTGGCTAAAAAAAGATGGAAGAGATGCACTCTCTCATGCGAATATTCAAAGCGGTAAGACTGTTAGAGATCCCAACAGCTATCAAGATTGGGACGAAATTAAATGGGGTAATACGGCGATGCGCGAATTGGCAGAAAAGGTCATCATCGAAAAGCTGGGAGTTACCAACAAGAGGAATTAACACAAACACTAATGTGCCGAACAAGACAGTGGTGGCAAGGCCGCCATCGCGCCGCGCCGCATATTGACGTTCGGCTGTAACAATAAAGGAGAAGGTCAAGAAAGGGGGTCACCCATTAAAAGGCCCCCGTCAAGAGAATAAACTACCCCATTCAAGAAAAATGCCTGCTTTCTTGCGAGGTTAATCTTTCAGTTTACTCGTACTTCTTTTGTGATTCCACTCTATTGGCTGCGTCCGTTATTTCAAGTATCAGATGTCGGGATGAAGCTACCGCACCAGTCACCCGTCAGGATCAAGAGCTTAAATAACACTATCTATAAAGTTGATTGCGAAGAGCAGAGACCTTAAAACATCTCGTAGCAAAGCAATCTTTCCTTATATCTGTTGTTCGTAAGCCCCCTGTTCGCTATTGCGAACCCAGAAAATCAGCGGTTCCATGTCGTATCCACTTATTGTTTTTCAAATCTAATGGTTGTAAGCCAACCCTTTGCTGGTTTACGACATAGGCAGTAACAAATTTGGAATCAAGTATCAGATGTCAATTACTTTGTCCGGTTTTTCACCCTAGCTACTTATGATTTGCTGTTCTACTGTAATTGTTATTTTGTGATTTTATTTCTCCATTGCCTGCTTTTTTCTAAAGCTGTCTGCTTTGATCTCAATAATAATTGCATGATGAACTAAGCGATCAATGGCTGCCACTGTCATTATTGTATCTGAAAAGATCTTGTCCCAATCACTAAAGGGCTGG
>JAJRUT010000060.1 GCA_024277655.1 Deltaproteobacteria bacterium
ACAAGGTCTTTAATGATAAAGAGTTTCTCTCGGTCATTGGCAATAATCTCGTTTACCCTGAGAATAAGGGGCAGCATGGTTCGAAAAAACAGATCCTTTTTAAAGGAGACGGATTCATTTTCGGCCCAGCTACTTTCAATGTTGGCAAGGTAGATGCGCGGCACATCAACCCGGCCATTTTTAAGATTTGTCATGGTAAAACCGGTCTTTTCATAGTAATCCCATACCGCTTTGGCCGAGGAGACATGGAGGATTTTAGGTTTTGACTGATATCTGACATGGTTTTTGGAGATAGTATCAATTAGAGGAATGGTCTGGGTTTCCTGCCGTTTGTTTCTGTTTTGCAGGGTTACATAGAGGGTAATTGCCAGAATGGCAAGGCCAATAGCAAGGCCAAGCCACTGGAGGATGTATGATGTTCTTGATTTAAGCATGGTTTTAACTATAACACGGATTTACCTTTGAGTCAGCCTGACTTGGAGTAGCTTAAATAAACCCTTGCAGTTGCTCTAAATATCAGGTTTAGCTAAATGAGATGTGAGTTTTTATTTTTTCTTCTATCCTCGTGGTAAGTATCCGGGCCATTTTTAGCATAAATCAAAAAAGGCTGAAGATCGGTGACCATCATATTTTTCTAATTTTCAGCCCAGTATATGCGAATTCGAATCCCTTTTTTACTCTATAGCTATATCGTCACAGAAATTCTGGCGCCTTTTTTTGCCAGTGTCCTGATTATCAATGGGATTTTCTTTCTGGCAAAACTTATCCCCTTTCTCAATGTTGTCTTTGAGCTTGGTGTTAGTTTTCGTGATTTTATTCGGCTTTTTTCCTATTTCTTTCCCAATATGCTCCTCTATTCATTGCCCATGGCTTCAATGATGGGGGTGATCATAGCCTTTACCCGTCTGGCCAATGATAGCGAGATTTTAGCCTTTAAGGCCTGTGGCATCAGTAGTGTAAAAATGTTTATACCTGTTGTCCTGGTGGCTCTGTCAACCTCGTTATTAACCGGATTTATTGCGGTTAAACTTATTCCTGCCGGGGAACAGTCCCTTAAAAAAATCATGTTTCAGTTGGTGAAAGATAAGGTTGGCAGGACCATGAGTAGTAACCGCTTTTCTGAAAATATGGGTTCTTTTGTGGCCTATGTTGAGGAGGTTGACCAGGATACAGGAGAATGGTCCGGTGTCTATGTTGCCGATATGCGTTATGTTGGAGCACCCATTATTACTATTGCTCAGTCGGGTTATCTGCAGACGAATGCTGAGGAATTAACCATGTCTTTGGTGTTTAAGCAGGGCAGCCTGCACCGGGTGCATGATGAGGATAGCCAGACCATAACTTTTTCAAGGTATGAACTGGATATTCCCTTAAATGCCCCTGGCATGAGCGGGGGGAAGGCTGATGCCGGTCGTAAAGGCATGACCATGGGCGAACTTAGGCGTAACGCCGTTGAGCGGGGGCTGGACAACAAGGGGGGGCTTGAACTTCTCATAGAGTTTCATCGCCGTCTTGTCCTGCCGGTGGGATGTTTTATTTTGACCATGCTTGGCCTGCCCCTTGGCCTGAGTGCTGGCACGGGCAAACGTGCTGTGGGGGTTCCCCTGGGGCTACTGTTCTTTGTCCTGTATTATGTTGCTTTCTCCTATGCCAAGGTTCTTGCTGAAGAGCGATTTTTGCCGGTGATGTATGCCATGTGGCTGCCCGATATTCTCTTTCTGGTTATCACCGTCTTTTTTCTTATGCGCTCGGCTCAGGATAAACCCTTGCCTTTCTCAGGGATATTTCCAGCCATCATGACCCCTGTGGCAGGTTTTTTTGCCAGGGGAAAGACGAAGGAGTAGGCGGCTCGCATAACGGGTTCTATGTTAAGTTGCAAGTTTGTTGGTCAGTTCCATGAAGTTTTACCACAGACACTTTGCGCATATCTACTAAATTACATCGCAATGATCTTACCAGATGATAATTTTTATCAAAAAATATCTCAATACCCAGCCCAAGGGGTTTTGGCTTATTTTAGGTGTTTGGCCTATCTATTTAGTGGTAGTTCTCTGCTATCAGGCGGTAACGTGTTTAGGGGTTATGTTTCTTTTCGGTAACACATGTCTCCTGCTGTAAGAGTCTATCCACCACCTGTTTAAAATGGTTAAGGTCAACCTTGAGGATGTCTATAGGGACTCTGGTTAATTCAAAAAAATTCATGATTATCTCATCTGTCAGTGGCTCTGTGCCGGTGTCCAGCAGAAGAATTTGCTCATACCAGCCCATATCTGTCCTGGCATCCTCCACCCGCCAATTGCCATCCTTAATAGACTGTTGCATCATGGTGATCCAGCCGGGGGTCATAATTATGGTGCGATTTTCCTGTAGCTTCTTCGTTCTGCTAACTCCCAGAATCATCTCAATACAATTATGTTCATGGGGCATTTTGGCCTCGCACTGTCTGGCTATATCGGTAACTGCCTGTATTGCCTTGCAATGTTTGCCCAGTAGTATGCCGATATGTGGGGCGGTATTTTTGAGTGCCCCAATGTAGCGATGTAGCTCCTGCTCCATGGTGTCAGCATTTATATGGATACTGTAATCCATAAGATGAACCTTGGGCTTTCCCGGCAAGTCTTGTAATACGGCCTTAAGTTCCTGTAAAAGGACAGGGCAGGCAATGATATGTTGATCCATGGGTAGCTATTCACCGATTTAATTGTAAGCGTCAAATCATCCCCACCAAAAAATTGTTTATTGCGTTGCGTTTGTAGTACAAATTATGTCCCCCTGGCATGTATTACAAGAATAAATGAAAAAATGGTGAAATAAATATCACGCCGAGGTGTAAATCATGCAGATGAGGTACTTTTCAACACCCTTAAACAATCCGGACAAAAAACAGCATCCTGTCTTTTGTCCGGATTATGTCTTTATCCCACTTACAGATGCAAGTAGGTGTTACAGCTCGATATCATCCATAATCTTTTCCAGCAGTTTAGGGCCGATGCCCTTAACGCGCATCAGATCCTCTTTGCTTGTGAATTGACCATTCATCTCGCGCTCTTTAACAATCGCTGCGGCTTTTGCCGGGCCGACACCGTGTATTGCTTCAAGTGCGCTTTGCGATGCTGTGTTAATATTAACAGCGGCGAAGGCAATGGATGTCCACATCATCATAATAAGGCATAATGTCAGTATCTTCTTCATTTTTATTCCTCTGTTTTAGGTTTTTAAACGAGTTGTTTTGTGTGATCACAAGTTAAGCTTGCCTGGATGATAGAGGGAGAGTCAAGGAGAAAAAAAGGTTGTGTAGGTGGTGGGAATAGTAATCATGCTTTGGTTAGGTGTGGGGTGTGGAAATCGTTATGCTTTTTAGCGGCAGAGGTTTCTTCGCGAATAAAATAAAAATGAAGAAGAAAAACCTGACCCCTACTCGTGTTTAGGTTCGAACAACCCAGGTGGTGCCTTTGGCACCGTCTTTCATTTCAATATTATGTTCTAGGAGCAGGTCCCGGATTTCATCAGCTCTGGCCCAGTTTTTATCGGTTCTGGCCTGGTTGCGTTCGGTAATCAGTTGCTCTATTTCTGTAGGAGAGATGGTAATAGAGGCCATGAGTGCATCCTGCTTCTCCTGCACATAATGTTGTGGGTTTTGTTTGATGAGACCTAGGATATTCATAAACTTGGTTATGGTTTGGCCACTTTCTTTTAGAATCTGGAGGTTGAACGGTTTAGCTGAGTCGGGCAGGTTGGTGCAGATCTTATTGACTGTTTTAACTGCGTCAAAGACATATCCTAAGGCCTGGGCGGTATTAAAATCATTGTCCATTGCGGCCTGCAAGCGAACCTCAAGGTTGGACAGCTTGGTCTGATCCTTCTTGCCAATTTGCGGCAACTTGCCTAAGTCATCAGAATCTAAACTGGCAACTGTAGCCAGGCAATTATAAATCTTGTCGACACCGGCCTCAGCATCCTTCATGGCCTGATCGGAAAAGTCAAGCGGGGTGCGGTAGCCTGCTGAAAAGATAAAGAGACGCAGGGTTTCCGCAGAATATTTCTCAAGCATCTCCCGGATGGTTAGAAAATTACCTAAAGACTTAGACATCTTCTCGTCTTTAATGGTTACAAAGCCGTGATGGATCCAGGTGTTGACAAAAATCTCACCTGAGGCACATTCGCTCTGAGCGATTTCATTTTCGTGGTGGGGAAAGATAAGATCTTTTCCGCCGCCGTGGATATCAAAGGTGTCACCAAAATATTTTTTGGCCATGGCCGAGCATTCAATATGCCAACCAGGGCGCCCTTCGCCCCATGGGCTGTCCCACATGGGTTCACCGGGTTTACTGGTCTTCCACAGGGCGAAATCCATCGGGTTTTCTTTTTGGTCGTTAATGGCGATACGAGCGCCGGCCTGCATATCGTCAAGGTTACGACCTGAGAGTTGGCCATAATTTTTAAATTTGTTAACTCGGAAATAGACATCTCCTGCTGATTCGTAAGCAAAATCTCTATCGATGAGTGCCTCGATTAGATTGACAATCTCAGGAATATGCTCTGTGGCTAGGGGTTCAATGTCGGGGGAGATATTGCCAAGACTTATCATATCTTCATGGAAGGCCTGAATAAATCGGGTGGAAAGCTCCTCGGTTGTGGTGTTCTGTTCTGCGGCACGCTTGATAATCTTGTCGTCAATATCGGTGAAATTTCTAACAAAATTGACCTTGTAACCGCTATGGCGCAAATATTTAACAATCATGTCAAAGACAATGGTTGACCTGGCGTGGCCAAGATGGCAATAGTCGTAGGCGGTGATGCCACAGACGTAGAGATTTACGATTCCATCTTTGATAGTTTGCAGGTCTTCTTTTTTGCCGGTCTTGGTGTTATATATACGTATTGTCATGAATGATCGTCGTTCTTGATAGGTTTTTAAATGGGTTTATAATAAGCCGAGTCAATATACTCCACTCCTTACTATGAGGCAACCTTAGCGTAATCATGTCAAAAGATACTAAAAATATAATTATCAGCCACAAGCTTGAAAATGGTTTGATCGTCGATATTATCGATAAATGTCGGCTTATCGCTGGGGATCGTTGGTATGTCAAAATTATTTGTCAAACCACCGGTTCCTACGATGCTGTGAAGTGCAAAACCCTTTTAACCGACGAGGAATATGGTGCCTTCCGTGAAAAATATCCCAATGGTGAAATTGTGTTCAAGTACGACAAAGAGCGCAATTTTGTCGATGACGGTGAGAAAGAAAAGGTGCTGCAGGAGCTTATCGACCAAATTGCTGATTCAAATTTAGGGTATATGGCTAAACAATCCTTTGCTGATAATCTTTTGGATAAAACGGTTGAGGAGTTTATTCAGGAATTTACGGTACGCAAAGAGATGGGGCTTTTGAAGCGGGATGAAGATGTCGAAGAGCCTGATGACTTCTCTGCCTGTTTTAAATAGGGTGCGTATGTGCGTCGTTACAGACAGGTGAAATATCCTTGACAAACAGGTGTCTGCGCAGCATATTGTCGGGTCTTATAATAGTATAATAATGGCGTTCTTGTAACGTCTGTTTTTTTGCTTAATCCGTAAAGGAGATATACATGAAGGTTCTAATCAGCGATGTTCTCGCCGAAGTTGGGGTAAAAATTCTTGAAGAAGCTGGGATCGAGGTTGATGTCAACACCGGCCTTGCTCCTGAAGAGTTGAAAAAGATTATTGGTCAGTATGATGGCCTGGTTATACGTAGCGCCACCAAGGTGACCAGTGAAATTATAGAAGCTGCTGACAACCTAAAAATCGTTGGTCGTGCCGGTATCGGCCTTGATAATGTTGATATCCCGGAGGCCAGTAAGAACGGTATTGTGGTGATGAATGCCCCTGATGGTAATGCCACCACAGCTGCTGAACACGCCATTGCCATGATGATGTCTCTTACCCGTAATATTCCTCAAGCCACAGCCCGGCTGAAAGAGGGTGGTTGGGATAAGAAGAAGTTCCAGGGACGTGAGGTTACCGGTAAGACTCTTGGTATTATTGGTATTGGTCGGATTGGCGCCATTGCCGCAGATCGCGCCAAGGGTTTGCGGATGAAAATTATGGCCTTTGACCCCTATATGCCTCAGGATGTTGCCGAGAAGATGGGCATTGAGCTTGTTTCCCTTGATGAGCTGTGTAAACGCGCCGATTATTTCACCGTTCATGTGCCACTCACCAAGGAAACAGCAAATCTTGTTTCCGATAAAGAATTTAAACTGATGAAATCCGAAGCTTTTTTCATTGATTGCGCCCGTGGCGGTGTTGTCGATGAGGAAGCCTTGTATCGCGCCCTTAAAGATGGTGAGATTCGTGGTGCCGCCCTTGATGTTTTTGCCAGCGAGCCGACCTCCCTTGAGGGAACACCTCTTCTATCCTTGCCAAACTTTATCTGTACACCCCATCTTGGTGCTTCAACCTCCGAGGCCCAGGTCAACGTTGCCGTGACCATCTGCGAGCAGATGGCAGACTATCTTAATACTGGTACGGTTGCCAATGCCGTGAACGTGCCCTCGGTGAGTGCCGATGTTCTTGCCAAGGTTGGCCCGTATACTGATCTTGCTGAAAAGATGGGTGCCATTCATATGGAACTTGCCGAAGGTGGTATTGAGGAAGTAACCATCGAATTTGATGGGGAACTTGCTGATATGGTGACAACCCCGGTTACGGTTGCCTTCCTTAAGGGACTGTTTACCCCCATTCTTAAAGAGGCTGTAAACTATGTAAATGCCCCGATGATTGCTAAAGAGCGTGGGATTAAGATTGTTGAGTCAAAACCAGCGATTCTGACGCCTTCACCTCACTGCTTACGGTTAAGATTAAATCGGAAGATGGTGAAAATGAGATTTCGGGAACTGTATTTGGTAAGAAAGAACCCCGTCTTGTTCGGATCAACTCCTTTCGTCTGGAAGCTGAGCCTGTTGGGGCCATGTTGTATGTTTCCAATAATGATGTTCCCGGCGTGATTGGTTCCCTCGGTATTGCCCTGGGTAAGCAGGGTGTTAATATTTCTAAAATGACTGTTGGGCAGGAGGTAAGTGGTGAATCTTCACGCAATGTCATTTTGCTGAATACAGACCGCTTGCTTGACAAGAATGAGCTTAATGAGATTCAGGCCCTGGATCATATTACTGATGCTCGGGTTCTTGAGGTTTAGCGTACTGTTTACATAGTGAAAGGGGCGGGTGGCGTATGCTATCCGCCTTTTTTTATGTTTTCTAGTTCATTTATTAAGTAGTGTCCGGTTAAAGACTTGCGTCTCACCAGAGAACGGGTTCAAGGTTTACACAGGGGAGCGTCATTCTGGAAATTTCGTAGCATTTTTGGTCTTTCTTGTCGGTTCTTTCTATATCAGTCTTTGCGAGGGACTCGCATGATACTGAAAGGGACGGCGAAAAAGAGTATAAAAATCAAGAAATTGCAAGGTGAAGTGGACTTGTGTAAACCTTGAACCATCGCAGATAGCGAAGAGTTCGAAATCATAATTGGATCTAGCTTAGTTTGTTTCTGATTGTTGAACATTTTCCGAGGGGTGATTAAGATGACTGCTAAAGATGCTGAACAGTGTAAATGTGTCGGTGGGATCATGAAGGATGGGCGATGTGTTTTACCTCAGGTTACCTTTTCGGCCTTTGTAATGTCGTTAAATACCTCAGCCCTGTTCTATCTGGGGGAAATTGCTGACCCGACTACTGGGCAAAAACACGTGGACCTAATGCTGGCCCAGCACACCATTGACACCCTGGAAATGCTCAAGGAGAAGACGGTGGGTAATTTAAATGATGATGATGCCAATATGCTTGGTAAGTTTTTGGAAGACCTGCAGTCACGTTTTTCAGCCGCTAGTTAGGTAGCTTGTTTGTCATGCCTCCACCTTTCGTCTATTTTGCTCCGGCCAAGATCAATCTAACCCTGCGTGTTGTTGGCAGGCTCCCCGATGGTTACCATGAGCTTGAATCCTGGATGCATAAGGTTCAACTCTTTGACACCGTCTCTTTGCAACGGGCAAAGCCCCCCGGACTCATTCTATGTTGTCCGGATTCTGATCTGCCGGAAGATAAGGGTAATCTGGTCTATCAGGCTGCGGTCCGTTTTTATCAGCTCATCGGCGAGGAGCCGTCTCTGCAGATCACCCTGGAGAAACATATCCCCGTTGCCGCAGGTCTTGGCGGTGGCTCGAGCGATTGTGCCACCGTACTTATGGGGCTTAATGAGTTGCATGGTCGGCCACTCTCGAAGGATATGCTTCTTGCTGAGGGTAAACAGCTTGGTGCCGATGTGCCTTTTTTTATCGAAGACTTCTGTTCGGCAAGGGCCACAGGAATTGGTGAATGTTTGTCACCCTTGCCAGCGTTACCTCCGTGTTATATTGTTCTGGTTAATCCTGGAATAGCGGTGTCAACAGGTTGGGTATTTGCTCAATTACAGGGCAAAATCCCACTTTTGGATCAATATACCGAGCAATCTCAAAAAACCTCTGAAAACAGTAATTATGCGTTGACAAGAGGGGCTAAAACATATATTTTAGGCCGCGCATCTGCAGAGGGTGGTCTGCCTGATCTCTTTAATGATCTCGAAAAGGTGACTTTATCCCTTCACCCAGAAATTGAGCTTATTAAGAAAAAAATATTGAGTCAGGGTGCCATAGATGCATTAATGAGTGGCAGTGGCAGTACAGTTTTTGGTATATTTGCTACAGAACAGAGCGCTACAAAATGCCGGAACAGTATCCAGTCTTCCCATCCTGATTGGCATGTTTTTGTAACGCAGCCACTAAAGGGTATCTTGAAAAAATAGTGGTTTTGCAAGGTGCCTAAAATGATTTTACGCTGGGGCGTAGTTCAACGGTAGAGCACAAGGTTTTGATCCTTGGCGTTGTAGGTTCGAATCCTACCGCCCCAGCCATTTTTTTACCCGCATATAATGTAATCACTAAATAGGGTTTTTTTGTTAAAACCCTATTTTTTTGTTTGGCCCCGAGTCCTTCTCAATCACCATGAAAACAGTGAACTGAAAATGTCCAAAAAAGATATGAAACTCATATGTGGGAATGCCAACACGGCCCTTGCAGAAGATATATCAAAGATTCTTGATATTCCCCTGCTCCAACGGGAATGCAAAACCTTTAGTGATGGCGAGACGTATGTTGAGATCAAAGACAATGTTCGTGGTCGTGATGTTTTTGTTATTCAACCAACCAGTACCCCTGTTAACGACAATCTCATGGAACTGATGCTGATTACCGATGCCCTGCGGCGTGCTTCGGCCCGAAGAATTACGGCTGTCATCCCCTATTATGGGTACGCCCGTCAGGATCGCAAGGTGGCGCCCCGGGTGCCAATCTCATCCAAGGTTGTGGCTGAGATGCTTATGGCTGTAGGGGTGCGGCGGGTTCTTACCATGGACTTGCACTCGGGCCAGATTCAGGGATTTTTTAATATCCCGGTGGATAATATGTATTCTGCCCCTGTGTTACTGGATGATATTCGCACCTCTTTTAATACTTCAGAAGTGGTTATGGTTTCTCCTGATGCCGGTGGTGTTGAACGAACCAGGGCTTTTGCCAAGCGAATTGATGCTGATCTGGCGATTATTGATAAGCGTCGTGAACGGGCTAATGTTGCTGAGGCCATGAATGTCATTGGTAATGTTGAGGGTAAGATTGCTATCTTGCTCGATGATATGGTTGATACCGCCGGAACCTTATGTGGCGGGGCTTCCATGCTTCTCAAGGCCGGGGCCAAAGAGGTTCATGCCTACTGTTCACACGCTGTGCTGTCAGGCCCTGCCATCGATCGCTTAAATGCCTCCGATATTACCAGTATGGTTGTCACCAATACGATACCTCTGCAGGAGAATGCCAAGAACTGTGATAAAATAAAGGTTCTTTCGGTGTCAAAATTGCTGGCTGAAGCCATCGGTTGTATTAATTCTGAGGACTCTGTGAGTTCTTTGTTTGTATAATTTGTAAAAAAAGTGTATAGGCCTACATTGCTTTGCCTATAATCAAGGTTTTTTTTGATATAAGATCAGAAATGGCCCATATAATTTGAGGAGATTCTACTCATGATTCAATTAGACGTTACAAGTCAACCCCGTACCGCTACAGGAAAGGGTGCAGCGCGCACACTCCGTCGTGCCGGTCGTACTCCCGCAGTTATGTATGGTACAAAGACAGAGCCTGTCTCTCTCTCCATTGATACCCATAGCTTTACGCAGTCTGTGCTTAATCTGCAGCGCCGCAATGCCATTGTCAATCTTTCGGTTGAGGGTGGTGGCACCTATCAGGTTTTTATCAAGGAGTTGCAGACAGATCCTGTTCACGACACCTTAAAACATGCTGATTTCTTTGTTGTTGATATTGATAGAGAGTACGACTTTACAGTCCCTCTGCATTATGTCGGCAAGGCCAAGGGTGTTGATCTTGGTGGTGAGCTTCATGTTGCCCAAAACGAGGTGCAGGTTAAGGCGAAACCTATGTTGGTTCCAGATGCCATAGAGATTGATATTGCTGATCTTGACCAGGGGGAGGCTATTAGTTGTGAGCAGCTCAATGTTGCTGATGGTATAACAGTACTCAATCCTGCTTCCTTGGTGTTAGTTTCAGTTCAGTAGGTCGTTTGTTGCTACGTTATAAGGTCAAAAAAGGGTATATCCTTTTTTGACCTTTTTTCGTTATGACAACCTGCGTTCCAGAAAGAGGGGGATGGTGGCTTAATGTATCTTATTGCTGGTTTAGGTAATCCCGGTCCAAACTATGAGGCCACGCGCCATAATGTCGGCTTTATGACTATTGACGCAATAAGTCGTGATTTGGCTTGTTCTTTTTCTCCTTCCAAGTGGAGTGGCGAAACCTTGAAGACCTTTTACTGTGGTGAGCAGGTTGTCTTTGTTAAGCCGACAACCTTTATGAACCTCTGTGGCCAATGTGTCTCTGCTGTGGCCTCGTACTATAAAATCCCTTGTGAAAAGATTATTGTTATCCATGATGATCTCGACTTGGATCTTGGTCGCCTCAAGATCTGTCAAAACCGTGGTCATGGTGGTCATAACGGCATAAAGTCACTTATAAGTCACTTAGGAAATAAAGACTTTATTCGCGTAAAAATGGGGATAGGGCGCAATCCTGCAACTGTTCCAGTTGAAAAATATGTCCTGTCAAAATTTGCCAAAGCTGAGCGTGATATTGTTAGGGACGAAATTGGCCTTGCTATAGAAGGAATTAAGCTTATCCTCGAAAAAGATATTGCCGAGGCCATGCAAACAATCCACTCTCGTCCTGTTTGAAAACAGATGCTCCTGGTTTCACCGGTTGCAATTTCTCCATAATATGTTATAGTTCCGCGATAATTTATATAGACTCCTCTTACCATGTACCAACTTCTACGATTCGAGGATTTCACTAATAGGATTGTTCTAGAATAGGAGAACACATGTTTAAGAAAGGTGATATGGCTGTATACCCAGGTCATGGTGTAGGAAAAATAAAAAAAATTGAGAAACAGATGGTTGCCGGGGAAGAGCATTCCTTCTACGTGATGGAAGTTCGTGATACCTCGATGACCGTGATGATTCCGGTTGCAACCAGTGAAAAAGTTGGTCTTCGCGCCATTATTTCAGGAGATGATGTTAAAGAGGTGTTTAAAATCCTAAAGATGAAGGATGTTGAGATTGTCGCTCAGCCATGGAATCAACGTTATCGCGAGTACATGGAAAAAATCAAGTCCGGCTCCGTGTATGAAATTGGTTCAGTGCTTCGCGATCTCTTTGTTCTGACAGAGACGAAGGACCTTTCCTTTGGCGAGCGAAAGATGCTTGATAGTGCTAGGACTCTTCTTGTCTCTGAAATTGCCTTGGCTAATTCTTCAACAGAAGATGATGTTACCAAGGAAATTGAGGCTATTTTTGCCTAGGAGCTTGGCCTTATATTCTCGGACAAGCTCCTAGTGTCGTGTCAACTCTGAAATAACGCCTTTTAGGTCGTATTTCCTGGCCACCGCGAAAAAAGAATATCTTGAACCCTGTTGCGAGGGTGTGGCCGGATACTACTGGTCTTTTAAAGTCTTTACTTTGTTTTAAGTAAAGACTTTTTTTATGTACCTCTCGCTTATTTATTTCTCGAACCAAAAGTCGCATTCTATGGACGAACTTTCCCCGTCAGTTATCGATATTACAATCCTGGAACAGGATGCCGGCTTTCGTATTGACAAGGTGCTGGCCAGGCATCACCAGATTGGTTCCCTTTCCCGGACACAGATTAAAAGATATCATGCTGACGGGCTGGTTCTCGTAAATGGTCGTATTGTTCCCTTAAAATATAAGGTGGCGGCGGGGGATCGTATTCTTATAACTATCCCCAAAGCCGTTGAGCTTGAAGTTGTGCCAGAGGATATTCCGCTGGATATCCTGTTTGAAGATGAGCATATTATCATTGTCAATAAACAGGCTGGAATGGTTGTTCACCCATCCCCTGGGCATTCCACCGCAACCCTTGTCCATGGTTTGCTATATCATTGTCGTGACTTGTCCGGTATTGGTGGCGTTATGCGACCGGGTATTGTCCATCGTTTGGATAAAGATACCTCGGGGGTTATGGTTGTGGCAAAAAATGATGCCGCCCACCATAACCTGGTTAAACAGTTTAAGGATCGGTTGGTTAAGAAGACGTATCTTGCCCTTCTTGCCGGTTACCCTGATTATATTAGTGGCTCTATTACCACCATGATTGGCAGACATCCCATCCATCGCAAAAAAATGGCTGTGCTTGAACGAAAAGGCCGGGTGGCCATTAGCCATTGGCAGGTCCTGGAGTGTTTCGAGAGAAGTTGTTATGTGCGTATTACTATCGATACGGGGCGTACACATCAGATCCGGGTGCATATGGCCCATATTGGTTGTCCTGTCCTTGGCGATAGCCTCTATGGCGGCAAGAAGGCGAAATGTGATACAGTTTCCCGCCAATGTCTTCACGCGGCAAAGCTGACTATTAATCATCCCGTTAGCGGCAAGAGTGTGAGATTTAAGGCTCCTCTGCCCGCCGATATGCAAAGACAACTTCTTCTTTTTCAGGGAGAAGAGGGTGAGTAGGCCAAAGTTTGCGCAACATATTTGTGTTACCGGTTCCATTGGCAGTGGTAAGAGCCGTGTTTGTCGGAAATTATCCCAGTTGCTGCAACTTACACATCTTGACGTTGACCAGATTGCCAGAGAGATTATGGCTCCTGGCGGGGCAGGGCTCCTGGCGATTGCTGATTATGCTCCACGTTTTTTGCGCTCTGATGGCAGCCTTGATCGCGCCCTTCTGCGGGCGGAAATTTTTAACTCCAGGCAGGTGAAGCGGGATATTGATGCGTTGCTCCATCCTCTTATTTATTCAGCGTTAGCTACGCGTCTAGATGGAGACTCCAGGAGATATCTTATTGAAATACCGCTCCTGTTTGAGGCGGGGTGGGATAATTTATTTGAGACCATTATTCTGGTCTCAGCCTCCAGGGAGACGTGTCTGCAACGCATTACCGCCCGTGACAAAGTGACGCTTGCCGATGCTGAAAAGGCCCATGCCGCTCAAATGGATTCATCATTGAAGAAGTCTAGGTCAACATTTGTTATTGAAAATAACGGAGCGTGGCAGGATGTGGTCGAGCAGCTTTATGATATTGTCGAGCAGCTGGCAATATAGCGGTTTTTTAATCTGAAATGGACATAAATAATGTGATACCAGTGAAAAGTCTTGACACTAATTGTTATGGTGTATATAAAAAGTCCAGCTTGGCTGTACAGCGTGATTTCTTGTTATTTGTAGTACATTCCCTTTTTAAGATCATCTTTTTTAATGAGCAGACCTTTTTTTGTGATCTGTTTTTCATTTTTATAATACTCCATGCCATAGAGCTTCTTTTATCCCTCGTTCCGTATTCATACGGTATAGAGCTTTATTTTGTTTTCATTATTAACCCTGTTAAAGGCCCCGTCTAAACGTGAAAGAAAAAACAACGACTAAACCACCGCGTAAAACTCCGTCCAAATCAAGGCCGCGTAAGCAGCAAACAACCTATGATGCCCCTGAGATTGTTATGGATTTGGCTGAGCTTAAGCTCAAAAAAATTAATGAATTGACGGATTTGGCTCTTGAACTTGGTGTTGAGGGAGTGAGTGGTCTTCGTAAGCAGGAGTTGATTTTTGCTATTATCCAGACTCAGGCCGGGAAACATAAGCGTAAAATCGCGGTTATGGCCCAGGGCGTTCTTGAAATTCTCCCCGATGGCTTTGGTTTCCTCAGGGCTCCTGATTATAACTATATGCCAGGGCCTGATGATATCTATGTCTCACCATCACAGATTAGAAAACTGAGTCTTCGTACTGGTGATACGGTTGAGGGGCAGGTTCGGCCTCCAAAGGAAGGAGAGCGTTATTTTGCCCTTCTCAAGGTTGACTCGATCAACTTTGAACCCCCAGGCAAGGTCAAGGGTAAGACCCTCTTTTCGAACCTTACGCCCCTTCACCCAAATGAAGCCATTAAGCTTGAATTGGATCATGATAATTACGGGCCTCGGTTGATGGATATGTTTTGTCCAATCGGTAAAGGGCAGCGTGGCCTTATTGTTGCGCCGCCCCGGACAGGTAAGACTGTTCTGATTAAGGATATTGCTAATTCCATTGCCAAGAATCACAAGGAGGTTAAGCTAATTATTCTCCTGATTGATGAGCGCCCTGAAGAAGTAACAGATATGGCCCGTAGTGTGGACGCTGAAGTGATAAGCTCCACCTTTGATGAGCCACCCCAGCGTCATATTCAGGTGGCGGAGATGGTTATTGAGAAGGCAAAACGTCTGGTTGAACATAAACAGGATGTGGTTATTCTGCTGGATAGTCTTACCCGTCTGGCTCGCGCCTATAACACGGTTGTCCCCTCAAGTGGCAAGATCCTCTCCGGTGGTGTTGATTCTAATGCCCTGCAACGGCCCAAGCGTTTCTTTGGTGCCGCGCGTAATATTGAAGAGGGTGGCAGTCTGACTATTATAGCCTCAGCCCTGATCGAAACTGGTAGCCGGATGGATGAGGTTATTTTCGAGGAGTTTAAGGGGACCGGTAATATGGAGATTGTTCTTGATCGCAAAATGTCAAATAGGCGTATCTATCCGGCCCTTGATCTCAATAAATCCGGCACCAGAAAAGAGGATCTACTTCTTGATGCAGATGTTCTTAATCGTTCGTGGATTTTACGAAAACTCCTAAACTCCATGAACCCTGCTGATGCCATGGAATTTCTTGTCTCAAAAATGAAAGGGACCAAGAATAACGAAGAGTTCCTTGATTCAATGGCGGGATAGTTTTTGATGTATATAATTGAGAAACATACCAGGGTTGCAATGTTGACGAGTTGCTAAATAAATCCCCTTAGTACTTGCAAAATCCAGTTTTTAGGGTATATTATCTCGCTTTCTTATAAATGTTAACAATGAGCGGTTCTGGGGAGACTGATTTTCCCTGGAGTTGCAAAATTATAAATGGACCCAAGAGCTATGAAACAAGATATCCATCCAACATATAATGTCATCGAAGCTTCATGTGCCTGTGGCAATAAGGTAGAAGTCGGTACTGTACTCTCCGAAATGAAAGTTGAAATTTGCTCAGCCTGTCATCCTTTTTTCACTGGTAAGCAGAAGCTTGTTGATACCGCCGGTCGTGTTGAGAAATTCCTCAAGAAGTATGGTCGCACCATAGACGGGAAGTAGGTAGGTTCTGACATTCTCTGTAGTTGCGATACCATGAAAGTCTGATGCTCTATGCAGTGTAACTTTCTGTGCTGTGGAATTTACTCATGTAGCAAGTAAGGGCATTAACGTGGATATTTTTAAGCGTTTTGAACATTTAGATGAAAAACTGCTGGAACTTGAGGGGCAACTCTCAGATCCAGCAGTTCTTGGCGATCAAAAGAAGTATGCGAGTGTTGCAAAAGAACATTCCCATGTGACCCGGCTCAACGATTTACACAACGAGTATAAAAATGTTCAGGATGAGATCTCTGACAATAAAGAGATTCTTAGGGAAGATGATGATGAAGAGATGCGTGAGATGGCCCGTGATGAAATCACGACCCTCACCGAACGCTTGGAGCAACTCCATGTCGATCTTCGTCTCAGCCTCCTTCCCCCCGACCCCAATGATGACAAAAATACGATCCTCGAAGTAAGGGCCGGTACAGGTGGTGATGAAGCAGCATTGTTTGTTGCTGATGTCTTCAAAATGTACAGCCGTTACGCCGACGCACAGGGCTGGCGGGTTGAAATCCTTTCCAGCAGTCCCAATGGCATAGGTGGCTTCAAAGAGATTATTGCCCTTATCAGTGGCGACAAGGTCTTTTCCAAGTTAAAGCATGAGTCTGGGGCTCACCGGGTTCAGCGTGTTCCCGAAACAGAAACTCAAGGTCGTATTCATACCTCTGCCATCACCGTGGCTGTCTTGCCGGAAGCTGAAGAGGTTGAGGTTGATATTGCGCCCGGTGATATAAAGATTGATGTGTATCGTGCCTCCGGGCCTGGCGGTCAATCGGTTAACACCACAGATTCTGCCGTCCGTATTACCCATCTGCCTACTGGTCTTGTTGTGACCAGTCAGGATGAAAAATCGCAACATAAAAACAAGGCCAAGGCGCTGCAGGTTCTTCGGGCCAGGGTGCTGGACAAGATGCAACAGGATCAGCATGATCTTATTTCGGCTGATCGGCGCAGCCAGGTTGGTTCTGGTGACCGCAGTGAACGGATCCGTACCTATAATTACCCCCAGGGTCGTCTCACCGATCATCGCATTAATTTAACTCTGTATAAACTTGATGACATTCTTGCCGGTAGGGTTGAGCATGTTATTGATCCTCTTATTGCCTATTATCAGGCTGAGGCCCTAAAATCTGTTTAGGATCTTAAACAGAATCAGGCTCATTATTGAATTTTTGCATGGATTGTCTTTCTCTCTATCAAAATGGTGTTGATCGCCTCCTTGAGTGTGGTATTGCTGACGCGGAACTTGAATCATCACTGTTTTTGGCCTTTATTCTTGATGTTCCCCGCAGTTCTGTTCTTCTTAACCTACCAAGGTGCACCAAAAAACATATCGATTTCTTCAATGCCTATATTGACAGGCGTTGCCAGCATGAGCCGTTTGCCTATATTGTTGGCTGTCAGGAGTTTTGGTCACTGGAGTTTAAGGTTACCCCTGATGTTCTTATCCCCCGCCCGGAAACGGAGCTTATTATTGAGCATTTCTCCTCTATTTTTACTGAAAAAAATACGCCCCTGCAGGTTCTTGATTGTGGTACTGGGAGTGGTGTTCTACCAATAACCCTGGCCACTCTTTATCCACAGGCAACCTTTACGGCCCTGGATGTTTCGGCAAAGGCCCTGCGGGTTGCGAGGGAAAACAGCAAGCTCCACCAGGTTTCTGAGCGTATTGTTTTCAACCAGGTCGATTTTAGGCAACCGCTAGAGTTTGACGGGCCGTTTGATGTCATTGTCAGTAATCCTCCCTATGTTGATCCGGCAACTTTTGCAGAGTTGCAGGATGATGTAGTGCACTTTGAACCCCATTTGGCCCTTGACGGTAAGGGGGATGGGTTTGTTATTGTCGATCATCTGCTCCACACACTGCCGGTGCACCTTAAAGATGGAGGGCATCTCTTTATGGAAATCGGCTTTGATCAACAACAAAGGGCCGAGGAGTTGTTGAGAAGTTTACCATTCTATGGTCAATACAAGGTGCATAAAGATCACGCAGGACTGCCACGCATGATCCATGCGGTTAAGGTGTAATTAAATGGCGTTCTATACGAACGCAACTTTCTCATCGGGTATATTGTGTACGAGTTAAGCCAAGGTTAATCATGTTGAATCCTGAATCCTTAACTAAGAATCCAACCTGAAGGTTCATAAAAAGATAAAAAAATAAACGCAGGCCTTGAAAAAATATGGATAAGATTATCATTGAAGGAGGGCGTCCCCTCCATGGAACGATTGCGGTGAGTGGTGCTAAGAATGCCGCTCTGCCGCTGATTGCGGCAACCCTGTTATGTCCGGGTGAGCATATTCTCCATAATGTTCCAGAGTTGCGTGATATTCGCACGATTTGTACCCTGCTTGAGACATTGGGGGCCTCCTGCTCTATCCCTAAGCCCCATACCCTGATTATTAACTCGGATAATGTTAATAATTACGAGGCGTCTTATGAACTGGTAAAAACCATGCGGGCCTCAGTGCTTGTGCTAGGGCCCCTTCTTGCGCGGCTTGGCAGGGCCAGGGTCTCACTTCCTGGTGGCTGCGCCATTGGGGCCCGACCTATCAATTTTCATATGACCGGTTTGCAGAAGCTTGGGGCGGTGCTTGAACTTGAAGGGGGTTACGTTGATGCCTTTGTTAAGGATAGACTTACGGGGGCGCAACTCTCCTTTGATATCCCTTCAGTTACTGGCACTGAGAATATGCTTATGGCTGCCTGTCTTGCCAAGGGCGAGACTATAATTCGTAACTGTGCCAAGGAGCCTGAGATTGGTAATCTCATTGATATGCTCATAGGTATGGGAGCAAAAATATCTGGGCGGGGTACTGACACCTTGGTTATTCAAGGTGTTAAGGACTTGCATCCGGCCGAAACGACTATAATTTCTGACCGGATTGAAACAGGGACTTATATTGCCGCCGTTGGTGCCACTGGTGGCGAGTTGACCCTGGTGGACTGTAATCCCAACCATCTTCCGGCATTTCTTGATAAGATGCGAAACGTTGGTATCAGTATTGAGGTGAAGGAAAACTCTATCATTGCTGCCCGTTCGGGGCCTTTGCGTTCTGTGGATGTGAAGACAAATCCCTATCCCGGTTTTGCCACGGATTTGCAGGCGCAGATCATGGCCCTAATGGCGGTTAGTCAAGGGTTGTCCGTGATTGATGAAACTATTTTTGAAAACCGTTTTATGCATGTGGCTGAACTGCAACGAATGGGCGCTGATATCAGGGTTGAGGGTGGTCGGGCCATTGTTGCTGGGAAAGACCGCTTAACCGGGGCTCAGGTCATGGCGACTGATCTTCGCGCCAGTGCCTCCCTGGTTATTGCCGGTCTTGCTGCTGAAGGCGAAACCACCATCTCACGGGTATATCATCTTGATCGGGGGTATGAAAACCTTGATGTGAAGTTACGGCGTGTCGGAGCCTCAATCCGCAGAGAGCCTGAGTGATAGCCAGGGACTGTAAGGGTCAGGCGCTCTGGCCCCTTTTACAGAAACACTCAACTACCACCCGCTCAAGCAGGTGGGTTAAAATGCGGATCGAATAGCGAGGGCAACGAGACTTCGAAAAGTCCATCACCGGAACAGGCCGGTTTCACGAAATAATTTTACCAGTACAACTGATAAATTAACATCGAACATTCAAATTCCAACGTCCAACGCTGAATATGGAACTTTATTTTATCAAAATTAGACAAGCGTAGCGTTTTCCATATCGAAGTCTGCGCTATCT
>JAJRUT010000061.1 GCA_024277655.1 Deltaproteobacteria bacterium
ATGGCTCTGGGGCAGATATCGAACCAAGGCCTCTCTTTATGTCAGAAAAAGAAATAGCAAAGTAGAAACAAGATCATGCCCTTCTTAACTTAAGAAAATCCTGTTCTTTTCGGCATAACATGGTTAAATTGGCCCAGTAAGAATGATCACTTCACTTCCCACAAATAGCATAAAAGGTACTATACTCCTGTTTTTCCATCATTCCAGGGCAATGTTCCCCGTTCACAGCGCTTAAAATTAAAACTCTCCACGATTAGCCACTTACATCTATGCAAATACTCCTAGCCATTATTTTAGTTCTCGGCCCCCTGATCTTTGTCCATGAGCTTGGCCATTTCCTCTTTGCCAAACTCTTTAATGTCAAGGTGTTGAAGTTTTCCTTGGGCTTTGGGCCGCGAATCTTTGGTAAAAAAGTTGGCGATACAGATTACGTCATCAGTGCCATCCCCCTGGGAGGCTTTGTCAAGATGACCGGGGAGAGTGTCAGTGAAGAGCTTGTCCCCGGTGAAAAAGATCGCTCCTTTGCCTTAAAACCGGTGTGGCAACGATTTATCATTGTTGCCGCCGGCCCCGGATTTAATTTCATTTTCACATTTCTTATCTTTTTGGGGATATTTACCATGGCCGGACTCCCCATCGCCCGTACCACCACCACCATTGGTGAGGTTGTGGAGGACGGCGCAGGTGCCCAAGCGGGACTACAATCAGGAGATATCATTCTTGCCATCAACAATAACCCTTTAAACGACTGGCAAGAACTCCACGATATAGTTAACACGTCCAGTGGCGAACCCCTTAGCCTCACAATAAAGCGAGATAGCGAAACCCTCTCGATCACCACAACAGCAACTGAAACCGACCTTAAAAACATGTATGGGGAAACCACCGGCCAAACGGGTTACCGCCTCGGCATTGTCAGCCAGGTGGAATATGATTTTAAACAGGTCTCCATTTTTACGGGTATTAAGGCCAGCGCCCTCCACACCTACGATATTGCCGAGAAAACTGTTATCTCCGTGGCAAAGCTGATCAGGCAAGATATCCCCGCCTCTGAACTTGGCGGCCCCATCATGATTGCCAAGATTTCAGGTCAATACCTTGAGGCTGGCTGGCTGCAATTTTTGTCCCTCTTGGGCCTGTTAAGCATTAACCTTGGTCTCTTAAATCTCTTTCCGGTTCCCGTGCTCGATGGCGGGCACCTGGCCTTTTTCAGCCTGGAGGCGATCCGTGGGAAGCCTCTGTCCGTTGAACTTCAGGAGAAATTCATGCTGGTTGGCCTTGTCATGATCAGCGCACTTATGATCTTCGCCTTCTATAATGACATCGTCCGCTGAGCCACAACTGCCATGGCCCGTCCTGTTCAACATCCCCACCGCACCGCACCACTGCTCCTCTGCGTGGAATGCTCCACCATGTATTGCAGTGTTGCCATTGTCTCAACCAGTGGTTGTATCGCCGAGCATTCCTTAATTTCAAGAGTAACCCACTCCAAAAGACTGCTCACCGCCATTGCCGACCTGATGCGCCAATGTGAACTGGACTGGCAGGATCTCCACGGCCTTGCCATCTCCATTGGCCCCGGCAGTTTTACCGGGTTACGCATCGGCCTTACCACCCTCAAGGGCATCTGTATGGCTACCGGACTTCCCCTTATGGGACTCTCATCCTTGAAGGCCCTGGCCTGCCAACTTCCCTTTTGTCGTGTGCCAATCTGCCCCATCTTCGATGCTAGAAAACAGGAGGTGTACACCGCCTTGTATCAAGCCGAATCAGACAGCATAACCACAATCATGGGGCCTGTTGTGATCGGTATGGAGAAACTCACAACCCTCATCCATAAACCAACCCTCTTCGTCGGTGACGGTGTAGAGGTGTACGGAGAAATTCTCCGCACGAAACTGGTAGGCAAAGTGCTATTAGCCCCGCCTCAACAGGTCTTTCCCAAGGCTAGTGCCATCGGCACCCTAGCTCTTAAAAAGTTTGTAGCCAAATCATTTGTCGACCCAGGCGCAATCTCCCCCCTCTATATCCGGCCATCTGATGCCGAGACCAATCTTCTAAAAGCCAAGCACCGCATGCAGACAACATAATCATAAACCGCAGACAGGCCGCCAGAAAGAATCGACTGGACAAACCGGGACTTTTACCCGACACTATCCATAAGAGTAGCACTGCAACAATGATGAGCAAAATAACATTCCTTTTTCTGGAGAGTCACCTCGTGCCACGCCTGCCACACCAGAAAGCAACTCCCTCATTTTTTCAACGTAAGCCGCTTAAGTTCAAGCTCATGTTGCCGCCACTCACCATGATTTTCTTTCTTATTATCCTTGCCACAGTCTCTGTTGTAAGCTTCAACTCCTTTCGTAACCTAGTTACAAACCTCATTGACATATCAGCAAAAAATACCATAAAACAAAAAGATATAGCCAGGAACATTGGCCACATCCAACAGATGGTCAACCAATATTTCGCCAGCCAGGAGAAGACGGATTATCTGCGCGCCAAAAAATCCATCAAAACCCTGCTAGGTACCACCACAGAAAAGATTCCTTCTAGAACCAGAGACGCTATCCTAAGACTCGACCAGCTGATCGATGCCGTTAAAGTCAGGATAGCCCATCTGAGTAAAGAAGAAAAACAGCTCAGCCAGGTGAGACAACAGCTATTTCTTATCTCAGCAGACCTAACAACAGACGTTTTTACCAGTGTCGTCCAACTGACCAGTCAGGTCTGTGACGACATACGCCACCCGAACCATGCCAACAAGAATCATATCAATAAGCAATTCGACCAGATTTTAGCCACTGCTCCCCGAATATTAACCGTTGGCATCGAAAAGCTATGGGATGTCTGGGCCGGCTACACCACTGTCTACCTAAAACTCCGATCCGATATCGATACCGACCTGCAGGACAACCTGCACATACTGCAAAATTACCAGGACACCACCATCAGTCGCGGTATCGAGGCCATGCACGCCAGCGAAAATAAACTAAATCAGCAACTCCTGAGAACCAGTATCATTGTTGGCACCCTCTTTGCCAGTGCCGTTATTTTTGGTATTTTCCTGACCAGAGCCACAGTGCTGTCAATCCTCCAATCCATTGCCACCATAGAAACCATGGCAGGTAAACTTTCAGTCGGTGACCTCTCCTATACACTGCCCGCAACCGAAGGGACGAATGACGAGCTGGCCCGGGTCCTTAACAAACTAAAGGACATGCAAGCCAATATGAGTGGTATCATCAAGGACATCCAACTGGCAGCAGACCAGGTTTCAAGCTCCAGTGAGCATCTCAACGATTCATCCATGGAAATATCCCACGGTGCCTATGAGCAGGCCACCACCATTGCCAGCATCACTAAAACCGCCAATTTTATTCAGGATACGGTGAGCCAAAACACAAAAAACGCCGATACCACTGCCTCGGTGGCCCGAACCGCAGCCGACAATATCGCTAAGGGGGGGGATGCCGTGGTAAACACCGTGAGCGCCATGCAGGAAATTGCCAACCAGGTGGATCTTATTGAAGAAATATCACGGCAAACCAATCTTCTGGCCCTGAATGCCGCCATTGAAGCAGCCAGGGCCGGAAAATATGGTAAGGGTTTCGGGGTTGTGGCCTCAGAGGTGCGAACCTTGGCCGAAAGATCGTCTGAAGCGGCAGCCATGATCCGGGATATGGCAAAATCAAGCATGGATATCGCCACCGATGCAGGCCAGCAAATTATTGCGATCATTCCCCAGATTCAGGAGACAGCGCAACTGGTACAAAAAATCAGCCGTTCCTGCTCCGAACAAAAGGAACAACTATCGGAAAATATTGAAGCCATGCGCCAACTGGATCTCGTTGCCACCAATAATGCTGACTCAGCTAATATGCTGGCCTCACTCAGTGAGGAGCTCACAGCGCAGGCAGAACAGCTACGGGGGGAGACCCTCACCTTTGTACTCAATAATGACAGTTACAAGAGTCTTGCCTACCAATCAAAAACAGGTAAAAAGGACTCAGGAGAGGTGTAAGCGTATCTCCTGCCATTTCTTATGCAACCGTTTGGCTGAAATAGGGTAACGGGTCTTAAGCTCCTGGGCGAAGATGGAAATTTTAAACTCCTCAAGCATATCTGAAAATTCATAAAGCCCTGCCTTGGCTTCTGGGGACAGAGCCATTCCCTGTTGGCCCTCAGCCAGGTCTTTCATAAAGGGCAGAACCTCCTGCATCTTCTTTCTGTCTTTTGCCGGATCATGAAGCATACGCTCCAGGCGTAGCACCATGCCTTTTAAATACCGGGGTATGTTGACCAGCCGCTCAAGATCCATCCCAGCCAAAAAATGGGGCGGGAAGAACCGCCCCACCGCCTCACGAAACTCCAGACACGTATCTGCACTGATCCCCATAGCCTTTCCGGCTCCCTGCCTTTCAATAGCGGCAATGGCATCAAGGGTGGATCTACGTTCCTGCAACAGGCTGACAATCTGGGCCAGGATGGGACTACCAAGAACATATACCCCCTGCTCCTTCACCTCCTTCACAACGGACTCAAACTGACCGGCATCAGGGATAATTCCAGCCTTGCATTTAAATATTTCGAGGAGAATATAGGTGAAAATATGCTGGTTGATCTCATCGTGGCCAGCCAATCCTTCATACAGGGCCCAATGGCTCCGGGGCAAGGCAAAATCCTTCTTGAACGGGCTAAGTCTTTTAACGAAATGACTCCGGTACAAGGCAAGTAACCCCTTGGTAGTCCTGGCGTGACATTTTTCCAGATCCGTATAAATGACGAGCTGCACCGAACCTGACTTATCCACATCAAGCCCTGGATAGGCAAATCCGGCAAGATTCCCCTCTTTATCGTGTACCGGAATGCGCCGGGGGAGACTGGTAAAACATGCATGGCTGATATTCTGCTGTTCATACTTGCGTCGCACATCCATAAGTTCCTGACTCCGAAGCACATCCCCACCATGATCACCGTGTAAAATGGCCTTTTTTCGACTTACCAGATCGGTGTTCTCTCCGATTAATTCATAACGCATCTGGAGATGGGGGGGGAGATTCTCAGGCTTCCACATGGCCGGCGCTACCCTAAGCCTGAACTCTTTGCCAATGGCCTCTTCGAGCTGCCGAAACAGATTGGCCTGATAGGGGACAAGGTGAGCCATTAGCTTTTCAGCCGCCTGGGGGATGGGGACAAGGTTACGGCGGATGGACTTTGGCAACCCCCTGAGCAGGGCCACAATTTTTTCGGGTAACAACCCTGGAACCAACCAGTCAAAGAGATCGCTATGGGCATGGGTTGCTAAACTCTTGGGGATCACCACCCCGATACCATCTCTCTTTTTTCCAGGATCAAAACAATATTTAAGCTTAAAGGTCAGATCACCACAACCGATGGAGGAGGGAAAGTCAGCCATAACCTGCTCATCCGGTAACTGGCGCAACACATCTCCCTCGGCCATACACATGGCGTCATCCCCCTGCTGTTTTATATGCCTGTTCAAACTCCCGCGATCATACACATCGGCCGGAATACATCTGTCATAAAAATCAAAGAGTTGCACGTCATCCACCAGAACACCGCGCTTTCTCGTGCGATGCTCAAGCTCTTCAAGGCGGGCAAGAAGATCCATATTTTTTTCTAAAAAGCTGTATTTGCCACCAAGATTACCCTCAACGAGTGCCGCTTGAATAAAGATCTGCCGCGCCTCAGCAGGATTAATGGGGCCAAGATTCACAAACCTCCCGGCAACAATCACCAGACCAAAGAGCGACACCTGCTCCTTCACCGTGACATACCCCTGTTTTTTACGCCAATTAGGCTCGCTATAATGTTTTCTACATAGATGCCGGGCCAAGGGCTCGATCCATTCGGGCTTAATATTGGCCACATTTCGGCCATAGAGGCGCGATGTCTCAACCAGCTCCCCGGCCATAATCCAACCAGCAGCCTTGCCAAACACACAGGAACCAGGAAAGACCATAAGCTCCTTTTGCTGGGCCCCGAGATAGATATTTTTATCCTTCCGCATACCAATGTGACGCAGATTACCACTTAAAATTGCCCGGTGCAGGGCAGGCAGGGGGGCGGGTTGCTCATTCTTGACAAAACGAATCCCAGCCTTTTTATGCCCCCCCTCATCTTTTAAAATCTGGGCAATCTGTCGGTGGATATCCTGCCACTCCCGCATCCGCTGAAAGGCCAAGAAATGGGTCTTGCAAAACTTCCGCGCCCGACTCTGACTCCCCTTCGCCCCGGCCACCTCATGGTACTTCTTCCATAGTTTTAAATAGGTCTCAAAATCAGAACTACTTGAGCGAAACGTTCCGTGGGCCTCATCCGCCTGCTGTTGCTTATCCGGCGGACGCACCCGGGGATCCTGAACAGACAGGGCGGCGGCAACAATAACCATTTCAGTTAAACAATTTTCTGTCCTGGCGGTGAGAATCATCCGTGAGAGCCTGGGATCAAGGGGGAGACGCGCCATCATCCTCCCTGATTTTGTCAAACGTTTATCCCCACGAATGGCCTGCAACTCTGTAAGAAGTTTATATCCATCCTGAATGGATGCTGCTTTGGGAGGATCCACAAAGGGAAAGGCTGCCGGATCACCAAGACCAAGATGAATCATCCGCAGGATTACTTCAGCAAGATTTGAGCGCAGAATCTCAGGCAGGGTGTACTCACTGCGATCCTTATAATCATCAGCAGAAAAGAGACGCAGGCAGATACCGGGCGCTATTCGCCCACACCTGCCTGCACGTTGATCGCAACTGGCGCGGGAGATCCGGGTAACTGGTATTTTTGTGGTCTTGGCCCTGGCATTATAACTCATAATCCTGGCAAGACCCGTGTCCACCACATACTTAATACCAGGCACCGTAAGCGAGGTTTCCGCCACATTGGTTGCCACAATAATCTTCTCATGGGCCGATTTACGAAAAACCCGGTTCTGCGCCTTGCCGGCCAGACGACCAAACAGGGGGAGTACCTCGTAATGCGCCGCAATCCCACCATTTCGCTGCCGCTTCTCAAAGAGGGAGACACATTCTCTGATGTCATACTCGGTTGGCATAAAAACAAGGACATCACCCGGCCCATCATGACGGAGCAAGGACAGGGTTGCCGCCACTGCATTCTCAACATAGTCATCACTATCACCGTCATCCACGTAACGGATTTCCACTGGGTAGGTACGGCCTGACACCTCAATAATCGGCGCATTATGGAAGACCCTGGCAAATTTTAGCGTGTCGATGGTGGCTGAGGTGATAATCACCTTCAGGTCAGGTCTTTTTTTAATGATGTCCTGGAGTAATCCCAAAAGAAAATCAATATTTAAACTGCGCTCATGGGCCTCATCAATAATAATCACATCATAGGCCCGGAGCAGACGATCCCCCTGGGCCTCTGCCAGAAGAATGCCATCGGTCATAAACTTTATTCTGGTTTTATGGGTCAAATTCGAGCCAAAACGAATCTTAAACCCCACAAGGTCAGCAGCCAGGCCAAGTTCCTGCCCAACTCGTTCAGCAATAGATGTGGCAGCAATGCGCCGTGGTTGCGTGCAGCCAATCATTTTCTTTTGGCCAAACCCGGCCTCAAGACACATCTTGGGAATCTGGGTGGTTTTGCCTGAACCAGTGGCACCGGCAATAATCACCACCTGATTCTGCTGGATAGTCCTTATGATACGCTCCCGTTCATTATTAATGGGCAAGGCATCATCATATTTATTCGACAGCACGACTAAATCACCATTTTTATTTATAAAATTTGAAAACCATCTTTTTTTCTGTCTATAATCAATTGAAGGGCAGTAATCATTGTGTATCTCCACCGATGTATACAGAATAATTACAAAAGCCAGGAACCAAAATCTTTGTTCAACCTTTTAAGACAGAGTGCATAAAAAGAGGCTGAATGTACCATTTTCTCCATGATTTTCAACAGGGGAAGACAACGTCCCTTTAAAGGGTACCATCAACAGCAGGTGACAAATGGCAAAATTAAAGAAATCCAAAACCAGACAAGCAAACCAGTTTGTTCAACAAAACTCTGCATCGCCCATGAACACAACGGGCGGCAGGACAGAACCCGAAAATCTTGAGACCATTGACACTGCGGTACAGGCCTCACAGAAGTCGGTGGTTTCACGGGAAAAAGAGATCGGTGAAAGAGCTGAACAACCCACCGGACCTGTGGGTTTGGATATTGGTACGAGCCATGTGGTCATGGCCCAGAATGCTGGTCGGCATGTCACCACGGTGAACCAGCTCAATGCCTTCTTTACCATTCCCTACTCAAAATTCACCAAGAAAATTCTGGTGGAAAATGAAATCACCTTTTTTGAAAAAAATAATCAGTTTTATATCCTTGGTTATTCGGCGGAGAACTTCGCCAATATGTTTAATACCAACACCAGACGAACCATGCGCCGTGGTCTTCTGTCCAACAAGGAAGACGAGGGCATTAATGTCCTCCAGTCCCTGATCAAGACCCTGATCGCTCCGGTGACAAACAACGAGGTTATTTGCTTTTCCCTGCCAGGGAGTCCGGTTGACAGTGCCAACTCTGTGATTTACCACGAGTCCATTATCAAGATGTTTCTGGCAGGACTTGGCTACCGTCCCCTCTCTATCAATGAGGGCCTTGCCACCGTTATGAGCGAACTGTCAAACGATAATTTCACCGGCCTTGGCATTTCCATGGGTGGCGGCATGTGTAACATCTGCCTCGCCTACTTATCTGTTCCCGTAATTAATTTTTCCATCGAAAAAGGCGGTGACTATATCGACAATATGGTGGGAAGCTCGGTGGGTGAACCAGCCACCAAGATCAAGGCCATTAAAGAGGGATCTTTAAATCTGTCCAGGGCTCCCCAGGATCGGGTGGAAACAGCCCTTGACATCTATTATGTTGATCTGGTCTCAAACCTCTTAAACGCCCTGGAGGCTGAACTGAAGACAACCAGCAAAATGCCCAATATCAACACCTCAATCCCTATCTCACTCAGTGGCGGAACCGTGCTTCCTAAAGGCTTTAAGGAACTCTTTGAAAAGGGGTTAAAAAAGGTCAACCTGCCCATTGAAATCTCGGAAGTCCGTATTGCCGAAGACCCTCTCAACACCACGGCAAAGGGTGCCTTGGTTATGGCCCTTTCGGAAGAGATTTAACTTCCTCTGCCCCCCGCAGGTAAAGATAAAAAAAGGCGTTCCTTATTACAGGATCGCCTTTTTTTATTCGCCCGTGGTTATTTGCTATCCATCAGCCATCATCCCCCATGGCCTTTATCCTGGTACGATAACGCTTAGCCGATAACACCTTTATCCCCTGTTCGCCTATCTTCTGTTTGCCATAGTAAAACTGCACCTTCCATGTGCCATACACCATATTTTCCCCAGAGGCAAAGGTGTAGGCCGCAACCAGACGCTGACAGTAACCAGACTCCTTCTGCACGGTTGAGACAATCTTACCCCTGGGATTGCGCCAGACAATTTTAATGGGTAATTTTGAATTTGCCGGCATAAAATTCACAAAGAACAACACCGCACACCGTTTGCCGGTTATGCCTGGAATACCGATATCGTTGATGGAGAACATCTGGTGCCGCAGCAGGGTCGATTCAATCTCGGATAGACCGCTAAACTCCCCACTGAGATTACTCACCCCAGCAAATTTATCGGTAACAAGGCCAAATTTCTCAACCTGCAAGCCGCAGATTTTAACTTCATCCTCAACGGATTCCACCTCCGCAGCCGCTCCTGGTGCTACTCCGCCTGCTGAACGGTTCTCACCTATCTGGTTGTAATGCTCCAGAATACCAACGGCAACATCAACGTTCTTTGCCTTATTAAGATTTTTAACCCCGGAGATATGGGTCTCAGACAGGTCAACCCCCTTTAGATTGGCCCGGTTAAAATCAGCATCGGTGACATTCGTTCGGGTAAGATTAACCTCCGACAAATCGGCATCGGTGAGGTTCTCCCAGCGCAAATCAGCTTCCGTGAGATTCGCCCCGGTGAGATCAGCCCTTGACAGGTTGGCATTGGCCAGATCAACGCCATGCAAATCGGCCGAAACTAAAATAGCTCCCACCATATTGGCATTACGCAGATCAAAACGGATCACCGAAATATCATCAAAAATCTTGGCCTTTATTTTAAGAAAGAACTCAGGACTTGAGGTGAGGTTCACCGCTGTTAAGTTTGCGCCCTTAAGATCAACATTGGTCATGTCAGCATGGGATAAATCGGCCCGTGAAAGATCGGCGGAACTGAGAAAGGCATTGGCAAAATTCACCTTGGTTAAATTAGTTTCCACAAGGTTTGCCCCGGTGAGATTGGCCCGTTGCAAATCGGCCCCGGTGAGATCAGCCTGCTCAAGGAAGCCGTTGGTCAGATTACACTCAACCATGGACACGCCACCCGACATATCAGCTTTGTGCAGATTGACATTGGTCAGGTTGGCACCATTTAAATTAGCACCAGTCAAGGTGACACCAACCATGGAACCGTTCGTTATATTGGCCTTACGTAAATTAGCCGCGCCAAGAAAACTTGCCGACAAATTAACCTTTGTAAGATTGGCCTGCAGGAATATGGCCCGAGCCAGATTTGCCTCACCAAGATCTGCCCCATGGAGATTCGCTCTGGAAAAATCGGCATCAGCCCCTTCGACCTTATGCAAATTGGCACCACTTAAATCAGCCAGAATAAAGTTTACCCTACTGATATTTGCCCCGTGAAGATCAGCCTTATACAGACGGGCCTCCTGTAGGGTTGCCCCACTAAGGTTAACCTCAGCAAGGGAAGCCCTCGCCAGCTCAACTCCGGTCATATTCGCCCCGGACAGATCAGCCCTAGTAAGATCAGTAGTGGACAAATCAGCCCCCACCAGAGAGATATTCTGGAGGTTGGCTCCGGTGAACCTGGTTCGGGCCAAATCGGCCTTGGCAAAATTGGCACCCTGACCATTAACCCTGGAGAGATCAGCCTCACCGAGAAGGGCGCCAGTGAACACGACATTACTCACATCGGCGTCGACAAGATTAGCCCTACGCAGATCAGCACCCTGAAGATTAGCCCCCACCATTTGCACCTTTTTAGCCGTTACTCTCTGGAGATTGGCCTCTTTAAGAATCGCCTGGTCAAAACGGCCATAACTGATATCCGCAAAACTAAGATCGGCCTGGGTTAAGTTGGCACCACGGAAATCTGCCCCGGCAAGATCAGATTTACTGAGATCACATCCCGTCAAATTGGCCTCCCGAAAATCAACCTGACGAAGATCCTGAGCGGAGAGATCGAGCCCCTGCAGGTTAAAGCCACGTAAACTTCGAGACGACTCCAGGTGCCTGGCAATCTTTGCAAAACGACTCTTTGCCTTTTTCTGGCCCGTAAAATCATAGGACAGGGGCAGAGGTTTATTATTAAGGGCTGGAGGGTTAACGGCAAACAAAGAACTGATCCGACCGGTGAACATGGAATAACCAAGGCCAACAAAGCCCACCAAACACACTATTACAACAGCCAAAACAAGGGGATTCTTCAGCTTCATACGGGAGGGGGATCGGCCAGACAATTTGCCATGGGCGACGATTGTTACAGTATGCCCATGGCATTTTGGATTGGGACATTCTAGGCTGCGACCAACATATTTTCCTGGGAGTTCTTTTCTTAATCCACAGTTACTGCAATCAAAAATTGCCCCCCCTGTCTTTTTTCCTTTGGAATTCATACCGTCTCTTGGAGTATACTGTTTTTACACAACTTTTTTATTAATAGTCAGGCTTACCAGTTATCGCCTGGCAGCCATAAAACAAAAGAGAGTGCGGTTCTTTAGCACCTTAGGCAAATGCCCATAATACAGTGTCGGAATTTCCGGCTCTTTTTTCAATTTTAATTTTTAAAAGTTAAAACCCATATCACCTCAACCACGACCTGGACCACAGTGGATCAAAATAACAATAAGCAAAAAAAAGCCTCCGGCCGCTCCTCCCGGCAACAGAACACAGCTGGCCGCAAGAAGTATAGTGACCAGCAGGAGTTGAACCAAAGCGCTATCAAGTATAAGGCCTTCCAGCACACCTTTAGCCCAAAGGATATGAAGCAGGGTTTAAATAAAAAGAAGATCACCAAGCGTCTCAAGGAAACAAAACATCTCGAAGAAAGTTACCTGACCTATCTCCGGGAACTGAAAAAAGATCCCAGCAAAAAAGTTCCTTTCCCATGGGATAGTCCCATCCGCCGTTTTATCTTCTTTCTCTCCTTCTGGGCTCCGCGCGCCATGCGCATGGGAGTGTACGGCGTTATCGGCCTTATTGGGGTGAACTATATCCCCGGCCCCACCCAGCACATTGTCGAATTTATCATGGCGCGCGCCGTCTATGATGCCGCCCAGGTTCGCAGGCTACCCGCCTCACTGGCCAACTATGCCCATTCGGCTAACATCGTTGACCGGGAAGGGAATATCATTAAATCCTACGGTAAACGGGAGGTGACAACCGAGATCCCGGATCACGTCAAACGCGCCCTTCTGGCCTGCGAGGATCACTACCTGCTCTCCCACCCGGAACACCCGTGGTACGTTAACAGTTTTCTTATCCATGCCGGTGTCTCCTGGATAAACCTCGCCGGTGCGCTAAAAGATACCATTGGTGGCAGTCCCCGTGGTGCCTCCACCATCATCATGCAAAATGCCAAAAAAATTCTGGGTAATGATAAGCGCACCATTGCCAACAAACTTGAAGAGATCATTCTGTCCTACATGCTTGTCGCCAAGTTTGGCAAGGAGAAGAATCTCGATTTTTATATCAACACCGTACCCGTCGGCTCCAATATCTACGGTTTCCCGGCGGCAGCCAGTAACTATTTTAAAAAGGATCTTGGCAAATTAAACTATCAGCAACTGGTGACCATCGCCTCCTTTATCCCCAACCATAATCGTCAGCGCGCCTTTTACCAGATCGTCCAGGGCAAGAACTTTGCCGAGCTTTCTGAAAGCCTGCAAAACCACGCCCGCCAATCCATAAACAAGGTTAATCTTGGTCTAAAATACCTAAAGGACATTAAGGAGATAACCGAGGAGGAGTACGCCCTCTGGTACCTTAATAGCGAAGACTCCATCCGCAGGATCGGTCTGCGGGATTTCCGCTCGCCCCTCTATGGTCGGGAGGAGTGGACATCCTGGAACGTTATCCGGGAAGTCTGTTCGCGAACATATCTTGTTGAAGGTCAAAAAGTTACCGGCCCGGAACTTCTTCTTGATTTACAGGGCGATGTGGTGGCTGAGACGGGGGTGGATATCGCCCTTATTGAACAGATCAAGCACATCATCGATCGTTTTTTGAACTCCAGCAATTACCAGAAGATCTTAAAAAAACGCAACAAGCATCTATGGAAGAGAGATCTGGCCCGCTACAACAACAGTGGTAGAGAGGCGCCCTACGCTGATTTTGATGGCTATATGACCTATCTGAAACAGAACCTCAACGTCGGGGTCATCGCCGTCAACCCTAAGGGAGAGGTTATCGCCTACGTTGGCGGCAAAGAATTTTTCAGCTCCGTATCAGGCAACGAGGAGAAACAGATCATTATTGATCTGATGAATACCCAGGCCACGGTTACCCCATCATCGACAATCAAGCCGGTTCTTGCCTATTTCAACATGATCCAGACCGGAGCCACACTGCAGAGCAAATATGAAGACAAACCCTTGGAATATAAATATTCAAAAAGCGCGGGAAGGCACGTATGGCTACCCCGCAACTGGTATGGATACGATAAGAAGGGCAAAGGGGCCAACCGTTATCTCGGGCGCCAGTATTCCCTGATTGATGCCCAGGTTCAGTCCATTAATACCATCTTTGCCAGACTCTATAACAACCGTCAGGTTCGCAGCGCCATGCTCCTTGCCTTCGACAAGATTGGCATGCCGTATAATCAGGAGGACGCCAAATACTGGCCCTTTGGTATCGGTTCATCCAACCTGCCCCTGCAACAATGGCTGGGAATCTATAATGCCTTTCTCGATGGAATGTACCGCAAACCGGCCTTCGTCAAACGCATCACCGTAAACGGCAAGGAGGTATATAACCGCAGCAGTGATCCGGCCAATATCGCCATTCCATTTTTTGATTCGAAAATAGAGCGGGACAATGAGATCCTTGCCATGTACGAAGTGTGTAATCGTGGAACCGGAGCCTCGATGAAGCACACCTTTAGACATTTCAAGAATCTGGTCTCCGGCAAGACAGGCACTGCGCCCCAGGGAAAAAGTTCCCTGTTTATCAGTCACTTCAACCCCTATAACGACAGGGCTGGCCATCCGGATAAAACAATGACCATGATGGTCACGGTGACCACCAACACCGGAGGCTTTAAAAGTGTTGGCTCCTCAACCCAAGGCCCCACCCAAATTGCTGGAGCCATCTACGAGTATATCTTTAATAAAGAGCTACACAGGATGATGGATGAGAAGATTACCGCCGCCAAAAAGGGGGATGCCAATTTTGGCAACAACCACGTATACTGGGCTAACACCAACCGTTACATGGAGAAGCTCCTGACTGGTACCCATAAAAATATCCCCATCTATAAAAATATTATCGGTGTTGATGGTTACAGCGAGGCATTGCAGCAGATTTTAAACCCCGGCAACCAAATTTACACTGGGCGCAACGATCTTTTCACCCAACTGGTTGAATATTACTGCCGAAAGGACAAAATAGTGAAGCTTGAGGATTGACAAGAGCTAAAGCTAAATGGTCTATTGCCTTAATCTTATTCATAAAGATTAAGGCAATAGATGGACTCTTAAATAAAAGCAACATAAACACCAATGAAAGTTTCGTGTTTATTCGTGTCCATTTTTGGTTCTCCAATCAAGTTCAAAATAAAAGTGATCCATGAAAATAGGAAGAAATGAGCCCTGTCCCTGTGGCAGTGGTAATAAATTTAAGAAATGCTGTAAAGATGAAGCAAAATTCCAACCGGCAGCCCCAGAGAAACTGGCCAAGGTAACCCTGGCAGGTGAAGTGGAAAAACTGCAAAAGAACGCTGCCGCCAAGAAAGCTCAGGTGAACACCATGGGCGTTTTCATCTTTGCCGCAACCGACAATGGAGACGGCTGGCTCCTGGAAATGACAGACATGGATGGACTCAAGGTGTGTGAAAAAGGTGAAATCATTGAGGTGGACATCAATGAAAGCCCGGAAACTATCGAGGTCAACTGGTCCCATCATTTTGCCATCCGTAAAAAGAAATTTTTCGTCACAGACTATAAAACCGAGGAGGAGGTGGAACTTTCAGACCTGCCAACCCACTCCATCTTTGCCGCCATTAAACGAATCCGTAAAAAATTCCCAAAGGATCTACTCGCCTCAATTCACCTCGACGAGGAATAAGCCATGCCCGTTTCCCTGAGCAGACTGCGCTGGCTCCCTGCCCTTCTCGTGACAGGAGCCTTATGCACAGCAGCCTCCATGCCCGGCAGCTCCCTGCCACAGTTTCTCCACAACGGTTTCGACAAAATTACCCATGGTCTCGTCTACGGCTCCCTGGCCGCAAGTTATCTCTACGGCTTTGACGCCTTGGGTCGGAAATTCCCCTACCATATCGCCAGCGCCACCGCCCTTATCTGTCTGGCCTACGCCCTGTCGGAAGAGTGGTATCAGCAATTTGTGCCAGGCCGGGTCAGTGATTCTTTTGACCTCCGCGCCGATATCATCGGCTCTCTTACAGTCATCAGCCTGTGGCTTGTGATAGGGTTAATCCGCAAAAAAAACTCCCACGCTTAACATTTTTAAACGAAATCCCCCCCTACAGAGGCCTTCTTTGCATATATGTCTCCCATACTTGCTTTTTTTTTACGTTTCCCATACACTCTATTTTATGATGATTCCTAGATTTACCAACAGGTTGGCACCACAATCAAAAACGCTGTTTGTACATAAATTATGGATCAGCTTGCCAGGGGCATTACTACTTGCTCTGGCAATACTGCTCAGCGTTTCTACCCCGGCCTTTTCCCAAGGAAAAGACATTGAGGTTAAGGTTGGCGTTCTCGCCAAACGCGGTGCAACCCTATGTACAAAAAGGTGGTCCCCCACCACAGAATTTCTTAGCAACAAGATCCCCGGCTACTTCTTTACCCTTGTGCCATTAAGCTTTGACCAGATCGTGCCCGCTGTGCAAAACAAGGAGGTCGATTTTCTTCTGGTCAACTCCGGCATCTTTGCCGGAATTGAGGTTCGTTATGGCGTAAGCTGTATCGCCACCATGGAGACCCTCCTTGCCGGTCAGAAATCCACCAGATTTGGCGGCGTTATCTTCACCCGAGCTGACACCACAGAGGTTAAAACTCTCGAGGATCTAAAATCCAAGCGTTTTATAGCGGTGGACCCCACCTCTTTTGGCGGCTGGATTATGGCCCTGCGTGAGTTTAAACTCAACAAGTTTGACCCAAAGCGTGATTTTGCACGCCTAACCTTTGCCGGCACCCACGACGCCGTGGTCTATGCGGTGTTAGCCGGCCGGGCAGACGCCGGAACCGTCCGCACCGACACCCTGGAACGCATGGCCCATGAGGGAAAAATTTCCCTGGAGGATATTAAGGTTATTCCTTTTAACCATCAGCCGTACAGCCATTCTGTTGAAAACAGCCTCTACCATCAAAACGACATCACCTACCCCCTTCTTATCTCCACCCATTTCTACCCGGAATGGCCCTTTATCAAACTCAACCATACCTCCGGCAAACTGGCCAAGGCCGTGGCCAGTAGCCTATACGCTATGCCAGCATCATCAGCGGCAGCCGAGGCGGCCCATATTGCCGGCTGGACCATCCCCCTCCAGTACCAATCTATCCGTGAGTGTTTACAGGAACTCCATATCTGGCCCTATGAGGATCTCGGCAAGATATACCTCAAGGATGTCCTTAAAAAATATTGGCTGCCACTATGCATGGCGCTTCTCACACTTGGCGCCTCCCTGCTGATTGCCCTCTATATAAACAGGGTCAATAACGCCCTCTACCTTTCCGAACAGCAATTAACCCAAGCCTATAAAAAACAGGCCGTAAGTTTTGACCAGATCATCGAGGAATCGTTAAGTGAAATATATATCTTTGATGCCACCGACTTTAATTTTTTGAGAGTTAATCTCAGCGCTCAAAAGAATTTGGGCTATTCCCGGGAAGAACTCAGCCTGATGACGCCTGTTGACATTAAACCGGAGTTCAACCTGCAGGACTTTGAGGATAAGATAAGAGACCTGAGTAATACCCCGCAACAGAGGTTGACCTTTGAGACAATCCATCAGCGCCTAGATGGTTCGACCTATCCAGTTGAGGTTCATCTACAACGCTCAAGCTACCATGGCAAACCGGTATACGTTGCCATGGTTCTTGACATCGCTGATCGCAAAAAGGCCGAATCTGAAAAACATAATCTCGAAGAAAAACTCAAGCAGGCGCAAAAGATGGAGGCCATCGGCACCCTGGCCGGCGGTATTGCCCATGATTTCAATAATATCCTCGTGGCCATCATTGGTTTTGCCGGACTGGCCAAGCTAAAACTCAGGAGTAAAAAGTCCAGCAACATCAGTAATGATCTTGACCAGATTCTCAAGGCAGGC
>JAJRUT010000062.1 GCA_024277655.1 Deltaproteobacteria bacterium
AGATATTCAAGTTGACTCTTGGCCGCTTTTATCTTTTGCTTGAGATCTGTAACCGTTGCCATGGCGGTGGCCTGGGACACCTCAGAACTCTCCAGCTTTTCCCTAGCAAGACCGCCGGCCTCATATAGGGCTAGGTTCCGTTTATACAGGGAGGTGCTGTAATCGTGCTGTTTCTGAGCGGCGCTGAGCTGTGCGTTCAGTCCTGCTATGACGGTGCTGATCTCTCGGTCATCAATACGGATCAGTCTCTCACCCTGTTTGACGTGCGCTCCCTCTTGCACAGCAATAGACTCAATTCGGCCTGATAATTTGGAGCTGATGTTGGCCTGATCCACCGATTGAAGCTGGGCCAGAAAGCGATTGCTGACCCGGATTTCACGGGCTTTGGGGGACACCACCTGAACTCGCAGGGCGGGACGTGTTGCCGTGGGAGTTTGAATAACACTGTTCTGGCGTTTTTTGAGTAAGGTTACTCCGGCAAGAATGAGGAGCAAAACGACAATTACGGCAATAATTTTTTTCATAGCACGTCTCCCTTTTCAAGCAGATACTCAAGGTAGAATTGGGCATTTTTATAGGTGTATCCGGCATTGATATAGCGGCTTAAGGCCAATTGATTGCGGGCCTTTGCCTGAAGGAGGTCATTAAGGTCTGCGGTTCCTTGTTCAAACCGTACTTCCTCGATGGACTCGGTTTCTCTGGTCATGGCAAGTTCGGTTTGGGCGCTGTTATAGTCGATGATGGCGGTGTTGATGCGGGTGACGGCCTCTTTGAAATCACGTTTAAGAGCAAGCTCTGTCTGTTGGCGATTTTTGATGCTTTGCTGTTTGGCAATATGGGCCCGCTGTCTGCTGGAGTTACTTTTACCAAAATCAATAATATCCCAACGCATGGTCACCCCGGCCTGCCAAACTTCTTCATTCTGCCAATCATCAGGTTCGGCATTTGAACTGTCATTAGGGCCATAGTTCTGGCCATAGAAGGCGTTGAAGGCGATTTGTGGGTAGAGGGTGCTATCACTTTGGGCCATGAGCTTTTCACTTTTCAATACTTCTAGCTGGGACGCACGATAGCGTCGCAGTTCCCGTAGTTGCGGATCAAAGGATGTTGGATTTGGGTGGTGCTGGTTAACAGTAATGGCGATATCTTGGAGATTATGGATCTCTTGGACATTAATCAGGCTCGCTAGGGTGGCCTTGACAATGGTCAGCGATGAGCTGATCTGGGCCTTTTGGGCCTTAGCTCGTTCAAGGTCTGCTGCCGCCTTAAGTTGGTCGATACGCGCCCGTTTGCCAAGTTGTAATTCCAGACTTATATCCGTATAGAGTTGTTGTAATGCCTTGATATAGCTGGCCTGTGCCTCAATCTGTGACTCCAGGGCAAGGCCATTGATGTACAGGGTTTTGACATTATAGATGAGCTGTTTCTGGCTGAGTTCAAAGGCCACTGCCGACATCTGCCGTTGCAAATCGGCAACGTCGATACGGTTGGTTTGGGCAAATCCCGTGAATAAGGGCACCTCGTAGAGTAGGCCGGTCACAGAAAGGTCCTGGGTGGTGGCAAGGCCGGTTGGATCGGTGAATATGGTCGCCGGGATGACTGGAACCAAGGTTCGGGGTAGATTATAATGGGTGTAGGAGGCGATGGCGCTGATCGTGCCATAGTTCTGAGCCTGCATTTCTTTAAAGTTGGTGCTGGCAACGTCCTGATTCAACTGTTGTTTTTGCAGGTCAGGATTGTTGTTGAGGGCCATGTCCACACATTCCTCAAGAGTTAGGCCAAAGCTCTGGCCGGACGTGAGAATAACGATAGGTAGGGAGAAGAGCGCCACCAATAGGGGTGTTTTTAACCAGTGGTGATCGGGGAGAAGATCTTCCCTGGAATCCGGATTTTTATGGCCCTTCATGCCATCTGCGTTACCCAGCCCTTTATTTTTAAAGACTGTACCTGGTATTTTTCCCATGCGAACTTCGTTGCAAAGACGGGTAAAAATATCAGCTAAAAATGTTGAAAAAATAGTACGGGATGTGCAGAATGACGTTTCGCCCGGGGGCATAAAAAACCTCAGGAACGTTTCAAGCCGGACATCACTGGTTTTTAACAGGTTCATGGCAATTGTTTTGACATAAAAAGGAAAATTTGTTTGTATGAACAGATCGACTTAAACAAACGTTTAATTAACTCCTTTAACAATACAAGCATGGATAAAAAAGTCAAGAATAAACAAGAGGGCCAAGGTTCCAAGGAGCGGATCCTGGATGTTGCGGTGAAACTCTTTGCCAGCCAGGGGTATGCCGGTACCGGACTCCGGGAACTGTCTGCCGGAGCCCAGGTCAATCTGGCTATGATCAACTATTTTTTTGGTTCAAAAAAGGGGTTGCTGAGGGAGATTCTGGATGTGTTTTTTGCTGAGTATTTGCTGATTGCCGAGCGGCATCTACGGGGTAAGGGGCTGCTTGCTGAGAAGCTGGAACGATTTGTTTATCATGCCGTTTTCTTCTTTGATTCGCGCAAAGACTATCTGTTGGTTACCATTAATGAACTCCCCCATGATGATCCTGAAATTCTAGAATACAAGGCCGCCTGGGCCAAAAAGATGATCGGTATTATTGATACGGAAATTTGTCGGCCCCTGGCTGAGCGCGGTGAACTGGTTTCTCCGACTATGCTAGGGCCTCTGGTCACAGCAAGCATGGCCTCGCGTTTTCTTTTTGCGCCAATTATTGACCGGATTAGGCCTGGACAACATGGTGAGGACAGTCTGGAGGCGTATGCCCAGATGATCAGCAAATCATTGCAGAAAGTGATTTGTTGAGCCTCGGAGCTTGTCCGAGAAGAGGACGTTGGACACGAAGCCGGATAAAGTGGACCACTTTCCTGTCAATTGCCCTTAAATAGACCAGATCCTGGCTTACGCTACTCGGGAACCTAGTGCCACAGTGTCGGATAAGGAGGCCAGTACCAGTCGCTCACCATCCTTTGCGGCAAGAACCATCCCTTCAGACGGGACACCCATAAGCTTTGCCGGCTTTAGGTTGGCAACGATAATGACCTGTCTCCCGACAAGTTCTTCCGGGGAGTAATACTCGGCGATTCCAGCGACGATGGTGCGTTCCTCCGGGGCTTTAACTGAGAGCTTTAGCAGGCGGTCGGATTTTTTTATTCTTTCTGCGGCAACAATTTCGGCAACCTTCAGTTTAACCTTACCAAACTCCTCAAAGGTGATAATCCCTTCAAGTTTTTCACCTTTCGCCTTCTGTTTTTTCTTATCTTTTTTAACCTTAACTGGCGCGGCAGATTTTTTCTTTTCCAGGCGCGGAAACAGTTGCTCCGGTTTGCTGATCGGAGTACCTGGCTTGAGGCCACCCCATTTGCCATCGGCTAGGGTTGACACGGTGGAAACGCCGAGTCCTTTGGCCATTTTCTGTGCTGTTGCTGGCATAATGGGGGAAACAACAACCTGTAAAATCCGCAGGGTCTCAAGCAGGGTGTAGAAGACGGTGTGTATTCTCTCCTGTTTTGTGTCATCCTTGGCAAGTTCCCAGGGGGCATTCTTGACGATATACTTGTTGGCCCGGCTGATTACCTCCCACACCGCTTGCAGGGCACGGCTAAAGCGAAACTGGTTCATCTCTTCGCTGTAGGTGACAAGCATCTTGGCGCAGGCGTCCTGCATGCCCTGGTCAATATCTTCCATGGGGCCGGATTCTGGCACCTTACCCCCTTCAAACTTACCAACCATGGTGAGTGAGCGGGAGAAGAGATTGCCTAGATCATTGGCCAGATCGGAATTTTGGCGGGCGATGACCGCCTCGCTATTATAGCTTGAATCAAGACCAAAGGACATATCGCGCAGGAGGAAGTAACGCACCGCATCTACGCCATACTCCTCGACCATCTCTTTAGGGCGCACCACATTGCCTAGGGATTTGCTCATCTTGGTGTCATTAATATTCCAGTAGCCGTGCACGTGGAGCTTCTTATATGGTTCAACCCCCATGGCCTTTAGCATGGTGGGCCAGAATATGGCATGGGGTTTTAAGATATCCTTGGCGATAACGTGTTCGGCAGCGGGCCAGTAGGTGTCGAACTTCTGGTCGTTCGGATATACGAGTCCGGTGAGATAGTTAATGAGCGCATCAAACCATACGTAGGTGACAAAACGGTCATCAAAAGGGAGTGGAATGCCCCAGGTGAGACGTGAGGTGGGGCGGGAGATACAGAGATCCTGCAGAGGTTCACTCAAGAATGACAGCATCTCGTTTTTATACCGTTCCGGGGTAATAAACTCAGGGTTGCTCTTGATATGATCAACCAGCCACTCCTGATACTTGGACATCTTGAAAAAATAATTTTGCTCCCGAATCTTTTCAGGTTCAGTGAGATGATCGGCACATTTGCCATCAACAAGCTCTTTTTCGGTGAGGAACTGCTCACAGCCCTTGCAGTACAACCCCTCATACTCGCTAAAATAGATATCGCCCTGCTCATACACCTTCTGCAGAATGGTCTGGACATTCTGTTTATGGTCGGAATCGGTGGTGCGGATAAAATTGTCAGGTTCGATGTCTAGATGGGGCCAGGTCCCGCTGAACATGGTGCTGATTCGGTCGACATACTCTTTGGGTGACTCCCCGGCATTCTCCGCCGCCTGGACGATCTTGTCACCATGCTCATCAGTGCCGGTCTGGAAACGGACATCATCGCCACAGAGTCGCTTAAAACGGGCATAGGTATCGGCAACAATGGTGGAATAGGCGTGACCTAAGTGGGGCTCAGCGTTGACATAGAATATAGGAGTGGTGATGTAGGTGGTCATTTCTTTTTTACTCGGGATTTCTTGGTGTTTGGCGATGTTTTTGGGCTTTTCTGCTGGTTTTGCATGGCAGGTTCCCATTGCTGGCGAGGTATGTCCATAACGATGTCCCTATCTTTCGGGTCAATAACTGTGAGGGATTCTTCCAGTATATTCTGTTTAATTACCCGGAAGGGTTTATCATCCAGGATGATATTTTTGCCACAACGGGGCATGGATCGTCTGATCTCACGGTACACCGGAAATTCATAGGTGAGGCAGCAGAGAAGACGGTTACAGATGCCAGAAATTTTTGTTGGGTTCAGGGGCAGGGATTGCTCCTTTGCCATTTTAATGGACACCGGGGCAAAATTGTCAAGATAGGAGGAACAGCACAACTCCCGCCCACAACTGCCGATGCCGCCAATCATTTTTGTCTCATGGCGCACGCCAACCTGGCGCATCTCAACCCGGGTGCGAAATTCCTGGACAAGATCTTTAACCAGAGCGCGAAAATCAACCCGGTTATCGGCGGTGAAGTAGAAGATGATCTTACTGCCGTTATAAAATCGTTCCACCCGGATGAGTTTCATCTTCAGGCTCTGGCGTTTGATAAACTCTTTACAGGTGTTATACGCCTCTGTCTCCCGCTTGAGTGATCGGGCATATTTATCCTGATCCTCCTGGTTGCAACGGCGCTGGATCTTGAAGGCTGGTTGGAGATTGGCAAAATGTTTTTCGCTTGGAGCTGGCAGACCATTGCCGATGAGGCGTGCTGGTTCAAGGCCGTGATCGGTGACAACCATCACCTGTTCGCCTGGGCTGAGGTCAGAAATCGTGGCTGAGGCGGTGAAAATCTGTTCCCCCACACGAAACTGAACCTTTTGCCACTTGCTGGTCTTGGTCGTATTCTGGGTGTTTTCTGTGGTTGGCTTTTTGTCTTTGGACATGGTTATTGGGGGCGATCGAGGTCGGCCTTGGGACTCTTCTGGAGGTGCTTTATCTGGTTTGCTTCTTCTTGCCCACATTAAGCACCTGATTTGTTGGTTCTATACCTGCTTCGAAGCTGTTTACCACTTTTCAGAGAGCAAGGCAAAGAAAAGAACTTCGAAGACCAGGGTGCGATTGCAGTTGCGTTGTAGTTGTTTGCGGGCTGTTGCGATGACAGCCAAACTGTTCATCAGTCCAGATCCTGGCCACATTTTAGCCCCTTGGCTGAGATTTTCTATATCCTGATTAAGCAAACGCTGATGCTGAGTGTCTTTGCTGCTTAGGAGGACTAGATCCCGTAACCAACTGGTGAGTAGATCAAGAATCTCGCCATTCTTGAATTCGCTGGCCTGTTGCGCCATGCTGTAGACCTCTGTTACGGCGTGCGGACTGTTTTTCCCGGTGTTCATCAGGGTCTGGATGATGGTTTGCCGCCGGGAAAGAAAATCTTTTTGGCGGAGATGGTTGGCGCGGCCAGGACTTCCCTCGGCGATGGCGGCCAGGGTCATGGCCTGCTGGTGAGGAACGTCAGCCAGTAATGCGGCGACATCTTCAAGGGGTAAAGGGGTGAAAGGGATGACCTGACAGCGCGAGAGGATGGTCGGCAGAATGTTACCCGCCTCATCACCGGTAAGGATGAGTACCGTATTCTCTGGAGGCTCCTCCAGGGTTTTAAGGAGTCCATTGGCCACCTCTGGCCTGCGCATGGTGTCGTGGATATCGGGGAGGATAATGACCCTTGTTCCTCCGTCAAAAGGGGGATAGGCCAGAGACTTTTGCAATTCACGGATTTGCCTCATCCTGATTCCGACCCCCATTGGTTCGATGAGGTGGAAATCCGGATGATTGTTGGACTTGAATTTTTTACAGGAGGGACAGGTCTCGCAGACTGCCAGTCCCTCTGGGGCAGAGCAGTTGAGCAGGGCGGCCAAACCATGGGCTGCCATTTTTTTACCCACGCCGGAGGCCCCTTTAAACAGGTAGGCGTGGCTGGTCTTACCATTCTTGATGGCGGCTGCCAGAAGTTGTTTGGCCTTGGACTGACCTTTTATGGCCTGAAATGGAATGAGCATCTGGGTTTTGTGATTTTAGGGTTTGGTAGTGCCACGTAATGTATATTTATCTCATACCATGGCGGGTTTGCAAGTGCGACTGTGAGAATGGTTAAGGGGAAAATAAATGGACTTACTTAGTAATTGTTACTATCTTAGTAGGTGGAGCTTGTTTATTCAGTTAGTTATGCCCCCAGGAGTCTGTTGCACTTAGAGAATTTTCAGTAGATTTATGTCTAAGCCCGACAGACTCCTAGCTTTTTTTAGTAATGAATCAAGGAGGCGCGCCATGTTACGATATGTGAAGATACTGCTGTTGTTGTTTGTTTTACTGATGCTTGCGGGCTGTGGTGGAAAATCTGCGGGTGGTGAGGATGCGATTGTTGACCATGGTGACGGGACGATCAGCAATACCCTCACCGGGCTTATGTGGGCAAAGAAAAAAACACACCGTTTTACTGCCGGGGAAAAAGCCAGGGCCTACGCCGAGGAGGCTGAGGTGGCAGGGTATAATGATTGGCGTCTGCCAACCTTGGCTGAATTTCATACCCTGTATTATGCTATTGACTTTGGCCAGGGGTCGGTGCGAAAAACAGGTATCTCCTCAGAGGGTGATATCTGGGTTGTTCGCGGGCAACAGACTGTGTCTGGTGCCTGGGAAAAAGAGGATACCTGCTGTATCAGCAGGAATTTTTCCGAGACGAAAAAAGGGCGGGTGTGGTTGGTCAGACCTTGATATTCATCGTTGTTATGCTGAGCCAAAAAGAAATCCCCTGAATCATTTAAATGATCCAGGGGATTTCTGGTCTCGTCTAGCCGGATGTACGGGTATATTCTAGCCTTTTTGGATAAAGAACCTGAAAAAACCATTTTCTTCTTTGTCGCCCAGAAAGGTGTGACCCGAACGTTCACACCAGTTTGGCAGGTCATTTTTTGAACCGGGGTCTGTTCCCATTACCTCTAAAATTTGTCCTGAAGAAAGGGGAGCAATGGCCTTCTTTGTTTTGAGTAACGGCATTGGGCAACTCAGTCCCTTTGCGTCCAGGGTTTCATCCGGGGTGATATTCTCTACATCCATCTGTCCTCTCCTCTTGATTTCATTAGAATAAAATTCTTTCGAAGGTAATCTGTCTCTTGTTATTTCTGCTGCAAGTTCAACGCCATAGATGAAACCCTTTAGGGTTTATATAAAATAAAACTGGAGATACGCCGGGCAATGGACCAAGGGGAGGCGTGTTGGGGGTGTTTTTTTTGGCGTAACATCCTGAAATGAAAGGAATAGTTTTAAGGACGCAACTTGATTTTGCGGGGTTGTTTAAATGTGTATAAGGAGGGGGGATCGGCCTGGGCGGTCTGAGGAGGTTGCCTATAACATGTAGTTTGCCCAGAATATGTCAGGGGGGGTGGTCAGCTTCCGGCGGGTACAGATTTTTTAAGCTATTTTCGGAGAATAATAAGGGTGTGAGTTTTTTGACGGTGTAGTGGTTTTTTTCGGCCTGCTGGCGTATGGCGTTAATGCGTTTCCGTATTTGTGGGTGACTGCCAAAATAATGGCGGAATTTGTTGTCACTCTGCTGCGAGGCCAGGGATTCAAAAAAAATGGTTGCCCCGCCCACATGTCCGTAATAGCAGTTCAGGGAATTAAGGCCGGTTTCATCGGCCTTTGTCTCACTGTTTTGTGAGTAGTTTGCTTGACTGAGTTGTAGCGTCGGGGTGAGCAGTTTCGTCAAGACTGAGTTTGGCCCTGTCATGGTGGAGGCAATGGTCATCAGGACAAGGCCACGGCCCAGACCCCTGAGGTGATCTCTATTTTTGAAATGGCCAAGTTCATGTCCCAGGATGAAGCTTAGGCTGTTTTCTGAATCTAATGTGTCCAGTAGTCCGGTGAAAAAAACGATATGCCCTCCGGGAAGGGCAACGGCATTGACGGTGTCTGAGTTCTTCAGGTGGACGGTGATTTGTCTTTCCATCTCAAGACATGCCCTGAGTTCATCTGTGAGTTGTTGAAGTTTTTGTTGCCTGGGATCGAAACTGTCTGGGTCGATAGTAAGAAAGGAGAATGGGGTGTGGTTGAAAAGCTCTGTTTCCATGGCAACTGAAATGTGGGCAACCGCAAGATCCACTAGAAGGCCAAGGATAATATAGCTTAGGGCCAAGAATGTGAGGATTCCCCCCAGTAGGGTGGCAAACTCTTTGAGTGGCTGGGTGTGGCTGATATTGTGGTTATCCTTAAGGATAGAGGGCCGATAGCGCATTTCAGCCTTTAGTTTTATGGCAGTATATAGCTGTGCCATAGGCCAGCACTTCAACAGAGCCAATCTGTTGTTTGGCCCCTTTGGCGATGGAGGAGGTTTCAATTCTAAGGTTAATAAGTTGGGTGGCGCTGGGGCATGACTCCTTCATGCGCAGAATGGCCTCACGCCTGGCCCGATCCACCAGGGTTTCGTAGGATGCGATGTTGCCACCAAAAAAACTGCGTAGCCCGGCAAGAACACGTTTGAAATAATCAACCGAGACCACCACGCTGCCCGTAACAAGCTTACTCTCTTTAACTGGCGCAAGCTTACCCAGTGGTTTTTTTGAACTGGTTGTTGGCAGGTACAGGTAGAGTTGTTCCCGTTCAACAATGGATTTATAATGTTTTTTCTCAGCCCAACTACCAAAGAAATAGCCTGTGGTCAGAAGGCAGATAAAGATGATAAATTCCATGGTCTATTCCACCACCACTGCTGTTCCGTAAACGTAGATCTCCGCTGCCCCAGCCGCCACGGAGCTTGTGGAAAAACGGACGTTGACAATGGCATTGGCCCCCATCTGTTTGGCCTGCTGCTTCATCCTGGACATGGCTTCATCCCGGGATTCGCTGAGGAGTTCGGTGTAGCCTGCAAGCTCACCGCCGAAGATGTTTTTGATGGAGGCCATGATGTCACGCCCTGCGTGTTTAGCGCGGACGGTACTGCCGGAGACTACGCCTTTGCAGATGGTGATGTTTTTGCCGTGGATTTCTTCTGTGTTGGTTATAAACATTGATGCTCCTTGTGGAGATGTTAGATAGCGCACAGGGCTTAAGGTTGTTGGCTTTTATGATCGGCACAACACTCGGTAGAGCTCATGGTACGGCATTTAGGGGTGGCATGCTATGAATAAAAATCAGGATTTTACGGTGAACCGCTGAATGAGTTGTTCGAGATTGTCAGCAAGGTCTTTCAGGGCGGTGGCTGAATTGTTGACCTTGGTGTTGATGGTGGACAGTTGCCGCGTTCCCTCGTTGACAGCGGATATTTCCCTGGCAATTTCACCGGTGACCGCTGTAGCCTGATTGATATTTGTGTTGATGTCGGCAATCTCGTGGGAACTTGTCACCATTTTGGAGTCAACGCTGGTGATAGATGATGCCGTTTCCTGAATCATATTGGCAATAACATGGTTGGTGTTGGTCTGTTCATCTATGCCAATGGTTATGATATTAACAATCTCATGGGTTTGATCCACCACGGTGGTGATCTTGTCCATGTCGGCAAGTGCAAGGTTTGAGGCCTCCTGGATGGCTGTAATCTTGTCCGAAATATCACTGATGGCGTTATTGGTCTGGGTGGCAAGATCCTTCACCTCATTGGCGACCACGGCAAAGCCTTTGCCAGCATCACCAGCCCGTGCCGCTTCGATGGTGGCATTTAAGGCCAGAAGCTTGGTTTGCTCGGCAATCTCGACAATGACGTTCGTGATATTTGAAATCTCGGTGGCTGCGGTCTGTAGGCTGTTCATCTGACTGGTGGTGCGCTTGACATGGTTCACCGCTTCACTGGTTATTTGCTGGGCCTCAGCAGCCTTTTGGGCCGATTCAGAGGCTGAGTCAAGCATTTGGGTCGAAGCTGTGGTGATGTTCTCGATATTTGAAGATATTTTGGTGGTTTCCTCGGAGACGGTGGATATGGACTGGTCGGCAGCACCTGAGGCGTCAGCAATGGACTTCATGTTGGCAGTCATTTCTTCCACTGCCACTGATACTGTGTTGGATTTTTCCGCAGTACCCTCTGAATTGTTTGCCATAAGGCTGGCTGCTGTGGATAGATCCTCTGACTGTGTTGTCAGGGTGGTTATGCCCTGGTTGATATCACCAATCATCTGTGACAGGTTCTGGGTCATATCATTTAATGATGTGACCAGATCGCCAATTTCATCATCACTGGTTACGGGTAGTTCTTTGGAGAAATCACCTTTGGCGATAATTCCGGCAAAATGGACGGCCTGTCCCAGTGGGCCGGTGAGTTTTTTTGCTATAATGATTGATGTAATAAAGGACACTACCACCGAGACAAAGATAATAAGGGCCACGGTATTTCGGTTGCTGGTGATATCAGACTGGAACCCTGTGGAAAGATGTTGAATGTCTTTCACCTCTGAGGAGGCATCCGCAGAGAGTCCCTGGGCTGTACTTAATTGCTTGCTAAGGGTAGCAACCTCTTCGGCAATGGCTCTAATCTGACCGGCAAATTGTTGCATGGTTTGCACGGAACTGTCGAGGCCCACAAGGGCTTCACGTTTCATCTGTTCCTGGATGTCACCAATATCATCGGCCACCGTTTCGAGGGAATCCTTGGCCATGCCGCTGGTCAGATTATTATACACCTCCTCGATGGTCTCAGAGGTGTCCGAGAGTTCCTCGGAAATGGCTTTAATCTTGCGGGCTGTGATTTTTACCGCCATGTTAGATTTAGCAATGGCCTGGGTCATGTGGCCCATTTCCTGGGAAAGGGAGTTGAGCTGTTGGCTGACATTGGTAATGGTGTTTGCGGCCTTTTCTGACTTTTCAACACCGTTTTGGGAGCTTACGACAATCTGTTCAAATCCGCCGGACAGGTTGTTGAAAAAATAGACCACCAGTCCCAGGATGAGACCCATAAGAAGACTTGTGGCGATGCCACTGCCAATGAGCTTTAGCTTTACGGTGAGACGGGGCATTGTGGCTGGTTTTTTCATGGCTTTGTTCAGGTCTTGTTTCAGGGCCGTTGCTTTTTTTTGCGTTACGCTTCTTTCTCAAACATTTTGACGGCCTTATTCATCTCCTTTAAGAGGGGGAGGTTTTGGTCGGCAAGGATTTTAATTTCGTCTGCTGTTGGTGTTGCTGAAGATGTGGCAGCATTTTCAATAATTGGTTTGAAACCCGTCCAGAGTTCAGTGACAAACTGCAGTTGGGCGCGAATATCAGCGTTTTTAGTGCCGGGCAGGTCGAGGGTGGAATCGCCGTCCTGCAAGCCCTTCAAGGTTCTTTCAAACAGGGTGGCTGTTTCGAACAGGTTCAGCTTATTGTCCTCCGTCTTGTAGCCGTAGGCCACCAGTAAGAATTCCTTGGACATTTTTTGAGTGAGCATCCGTTGTTTGCCAGCAAGGTTTATCGTCACGGCAAGTCCTGGGTCGGCTTTCAGACCGGCAGAGCTTGCGTGTTTTTCATAGAGTTTTACGCATTTGTTCATCTGTTTTAGGAGAGGGATATTGGCGGTGGCAATGGTTTCAATCTGGGTTTTGGAAACGCTTTTTGTGGCGAGGATTTGCTGAATGGTTTCGTTGAAACCCTGCCAGTGTTTGGTATTGATTTTATCCAATTGTTTGATGATACGTTTACTGCTGGTTGGGGGGAGATTGAGGGAGGTCTCGCCATTGCGTAGTCCCTTTAAAGTCTTATCAAACAGGGCGGATGTGGCGGCGAGGTTTTGCAGGTTGTGATCTTTGTCAACATCCAGGGCGACGAGCATCACCTCTTTACTCATTTTTTGGGTGAGCATCCGCTGTTTACCAGACAGATTCAAGACAACACCATATTCACTGGCGGATGGACCTGCTCCAAGGCAGGCAGCTGGTGTAAGTCCAAGACTCAGTAAAAGTAAGAGTAAGAGAAAACGTGGATGAGAATGTGTCATTGCATAGACCCTCTTTCGGTAAGATTTTCAATATTTCCGTGGTTGTCCTTGAGTCCAACTGGAAAGGCGGTAACAGAAATCTTATCACTTTAAAAAGAGCTTTGGCAAATGTAGTTTTTTTTATTTGGGGGTTAAAACAGAGAAGGTTGTTTTTGGTCAGGTTCTGGGGGCGTTTCTTTAGGAGAGTCTTGCTCTGAATGACCCTTGATAAACAAAAAACGTTCAAGGCTACGCTGGTACTCGCTCCATTGATAACCAGCACTGGTGGCTTTTTTCGTGACCCCGGCAATGGTGTTGAGCTTGGCATCCATATCATCAATAAAATTGAGGACAAACCCCTCCATGAGCATGGGCAGGGTTGGTGAGCCAAATTCATAACGGCCATGGTGGCTTAAAATGAGATGCTTGATGCGCACACCAAGCTCTTCCGGGAAGTCCTTGATCTTGGTGATTCGTTCCTGCACCATCTCAACACCAATAACCATATGTCCCATAAGGCGTCCTTGGTCTGAGTAGTCAAAGGTGTGGGAGTCAAAGGAGAATTCCTTGACCTTGCCGATATCGTGGAGCATAGCACCGGCAAGGAGCAGGGAGCGATCAAGGTCGGAATATAGTTTGGCGATTTGATCAGCCAGGCGTGCTACACCCAGGGTATGCTCAAGGAGGCCACCAAGATAGGCATGGTGCATTCCTTTAGCGGCAGGGGCTTTTTTGAAGATAGCGAAAAACGGTTCGTCAGTAAAGAATTTCAACAGGAGCTTGCGGATAAACGGTTCTTTGACTGATTTTGCAAGCAAAATAAATTCAGTTGCCATCTCCTCCACATCATTTTCGCTGGATGGAACAAACTGGCCCATGTCTACGCTGGCCTGGTTAAGGGCGGTTACTGTCGAGATACTCAGTTGCAGGTTACCCCGATAGGATTGGCATTTGGCTTGTACATTAATCACTGAACCCACTTCACATAGGGGAAACAGCTGTTCAGCCTTATCCCAGACCTTGCAGGATATATCACCACTGCGATCCACCAGGGTTACATTCAAGTATGTTTTCCCGGCCTTGGTCTCTGCCTTAGAGCATTGCTTGACCATAAACTGGTCTGTAATAACGGTGCCGTCTTTGATATCGGTGATAAAGAGGGATTTCATGGAGTATTAGGTGTTGTCCATTGTCAAGAACACCAGGAGAATTCAATTTTCCTGGTGTTCTTTGGAAGGTTAAGTCGTTTTAGAGAAGAAATTCAGCCCTTTTGGCTAAAAATCAAGGTCGCCTGCCAGGCAGCTTTAAGCTCGGCAAGGGAGCTGTTGACCACCACATCGCCATCAAGGCCAGTGATAACCAGGTGCTTCTCATCGGTAATAGTGCCGATCTTGGCCAGACCGGTGCCGGTCATGGCGGCTTCAAACTGTTCCTCGTTTTTGGGAGATACCGTCACCACAAAGCGCGACTGGGACTCAGAGAAGAGAAGAATGTCATTTCGGTCAACGCCATCCACCGGCGCTCTGCGCAGGTCAATTCTCATCCCCAGACCACCGGAAAAAGCCGTTTCGGCAAGGGCTACTCCTAGGCCGCCATCGGAGCAGTCATGGCAGGAGGCCACAAGCTCGGCTTCCATGGCAATATTCAGGGCGCGGTAACGGGGCAGGGAATCTTCTTCCCGCACCTTTGGCACCGAATTGCCGGTGGCACCATGGGTTACAGCATATTCCGAAGCGCCAATTTCATTGTAGGTGGTGCCGAGAACGTACACCAGGTCACCATGCTGTTTGGCATCCATGGTGACGGCCTTGCGCACGTCGTCAATCTTAGCCATAACCGAAAATAGCAGGGTTGGTGGGATGGAGATTTTGGTCCCCTCCATCATGTAATCGTTTTTCATGGAGTCCTTACCGGAAATACATGGCACCCCGTACGCCTTGGCATAATGGGCCAAAGAGCGGTTGGCTCGGACAAGCTGGGCCAGTTTGTAATGGCCATCCGGGGTCTTTTCCGATTGAATCGGGTCACACCAGCAAAAGTTGTCAAGCCCTGCCATAAGTTCCATGGAGCCACCGACACAAACGGCGTTACGCACTGCCTCGTCAACGGCGCAGGCGGTCATGTGGTATGTGTCAATATCAGAATAGCGGGGGCAGACCCCGTGGGAGACCACAAGTCCCTCAAATGAGTCAAAGGTGGGACGCACCACGGCAGCATCCGATGGGCCATCGTTGGCTACGCCGGTGAGGGGTTTAACCACTGACCCGCCCTGAACCTCGTGGTCGTATTGGCGCACGACATATTCCTTGGAGCAGATATTTAAAGCACCGAGGAGTCCTGCAAGTTCCTTGTTGAGGTCGGGTTTGCTTGGGAATTGTGGTTCAGCAAAGACGGGCTGTTGCCATTTGGCCACCATTTCCATGGGGGGCAGAGCCTTGTAGACAAACTCCATATCCATAAAGGCCACGGTTTTATTGTCGTACAAACAGTGGAATTTGCCGGAGTCGGTGAAGGTGCCAAGGGCGGTGGCCTCGGTGTCCATTTTGGTGCACAGGGCCAGAAATTCATCAAGCTTTTCTGGCTGGATAGCAAGGGTCATCCGTTCCTGGGCCTCGGAGAGGAAAATTTCCCAGGGTTGTAGTCCCGCATACTTGGTTGGACAACGATCGAGATGGAGTTCAAAGCCATTAGTAAACTCGCCCATCTCACCTACGGAGGAGGACAGGCCGCCAGCCCCATTATCGGTGATACAACGGTACAAGCCAAGGTCACGGGCCTTGAGCAGACAGTCAAACATCTTTTTCTGGGTGATGGGGTCGCCGATCTGTACCGCAGTTGCCGGGGAATCTTCGTTTAGCTCTTCTGATGAAAAGGTTGCGCCGTGGATGCCGTCCTTGCCGATTCGACCACCGGTCATAACGATAATATCTCCGGGCAGGGCTGTTTTGTCTTCAGACGGCTTGCCACCGACGAGGGATGGCATAATGCCCACCGTGCCACAAAAAACCAGGGGCTTCCCGGCATAACGATCATCAAAATAGAGCGAACCGTTCACCGTGGGGATTCCGGACTTGTTACCGCCATGCTCAACGCCGGTACGTACCCCTTCAAAGATACGTTTGGGGTGGAGGAGGCGAGCGGGGATCTCTTTGTCGTAAAATGGTGTGGCAAAGCAAAACATATTGGTGTTGCACATGAGCTTTGCGCCCATGCCGGTGCCAAAGGGGTCGCGGTTGACGCCGACAATACCGGTTAAGGCTCCGCCGTATGGGTCAAGGGCCGAGGGTGAATTATGGGTTTCCACCTTGAAGACGATATTCCAGTCGTTATTAAAATCAATAACCCCGGCGTTATCCTTAAAGACAGACAGGCACCAGTCGCCCTTACCCATTTGTTTGCGAATCTCGGCGGTGGGGGTGCGGATATAGGTGTCAAAGAGAGAAATGACACGTTCTTTCTTGCCGGTATCAAGATCTTCGTAATCAATATTACCGGCAAAAATCTTGTGCTTGCAATGTTCCGACCAGGTTTGAGCCAGGGCTTCAAGCTCGACATCGGTGGCCTTTTCGGAGAGGCCCATCTTCTGGCGTTGTTCGAGAATATCCGGACGGCGCAGATATTCGCGGATAAAAATCATCTCATCAAGGGTCAGGGCCAGGATGCCCTCTTTAGAGATTCGCACCAGTTCTGTATCGGTAACGTCAAGATTAATCTCGGCCACTTTGGCCTCAGAGCTGTCAACGACCTTGGCGGCGTAGGCCTCCACTCCGCCGGACTGGATAAATTCTTCCTTGCTCATGATGGTGAAGCGTTGGATAAGCTCGTTGGCAAGACTCTTTTTGGCGATGGTTTCGGCCTCATCCCTGGAGAGTTTGCCGCTGATAAAAAATTGGGTTGAGGTGTACACCCCTTCGGAGTCGTCAAGCTTACGACCAAGCATTAAGCCTAATGTCGATGCGGCGGTGCGCCCCTCGTTGTCGGTAACACCCGGGCGAAAACCAACCTCGATAAGCCAGTCAAAGTCAAGATTCCACTCAAGGGCCAGGGGGGTCAGGGAAAAATCCTGGGTGACAGGATCGCAAAACGGCCCTTGGGCGGCCTCAAGGACTTGCTCTGGGCTGATCTCGGCCTCAACCGTAAAGATTTTTATGGTTCGGACAGAGTCAATGGCAAGGCCAATGTCATTTCTGATACTGGCGCAGGTGGTTTGACCAAAAGAATCACGAAAGGCTGGTTTCAGGCCAACCTGAATACGTGCAAGCATGGGACAACTCCTTCAAAGGATTTTATATTTAAAACTATGATCTTATGGGCATAAAAAGGCGTTAAATGTCTTTGTATGTTATCTATTAATACGTTACAACAGGTTATAGTCGAAGTGGAATCACCTGTAAAGTTTACAACGCCACATTGGAAAATTCTGTCTTTTTTTAATTAGGATTATTGAATGCAACTCCTGAATGACGAACAATACCTGCTGGATCTTTTGGAGAGAAATCAGCTGATAACGGCTCAGCAACGCGAGATGATTTATGTCAAACGCGAACAGCAGCGCCAGAATATCATGATGAAGATGCGTGATCAGGGTATTGACAAGTCGGAGTTTCGCATTGATCTGGTTGATATTGTTCTGGCCTTCAACCTGGAGGTTCGCGGTAAGGATGGAGAACTTCTCACGGAAGAATTGATTATCCGGCTTGTGGCAGAGGATCAGAAATTGCCGTTTAAAAAGCTTGATCCCCTGGATCTTGAGCTTGACGTGGTGACAAAGACCATTCCCCAGAACTTCGCCTTACGCCATCTCATTGTGCCTTTTGCTGTCCGTAACGGGGTGCTGGAAATTGCCGTGTATGAACCGGGAAACCTTGGTGTAATTGAAGATATAAAGCGGGCAAATCAGATTGAGGTAACCCCTCATCTTGCTACGAAAACAGATATTAATCGTATCTTGTCCGAGTTTTTCGGGTTTCAAAACTCTATCACCAGTGCTGAAAGTCAACTTGGTGATTTGAGTGTGGATCTTGGCAACCTTGAGCAACTGGTGAAAATCGGTTCCGCCAAGGAGATCAGCTCCTCCGATAAGAATGTCAAGGCGGCGGTGAGTCATATGTTTAATTATGCCTTTGACGAGCGGGCCTCGGATATCCATATCGAGCCGAAACGGGAAAAGTCATTGGTGCGCTTCCGTATCGATGGTATTTTGCATACCATTTATGAACTGCCCAAGGTGGTGCATGCCGCCATGGTTAGCCGGATCAAGTTTTTATCCCGCCTTGATATTGCCGAGCGCAGACGACCCCAGGATGGGCGGATCAAGGTGGAGCGTAAGGGTAAGAGTGCCGAAATTAGAATTTCCACTATTCCGGTCTCCTTTGGCGAAAAGGTGGTGATGCGGATATTAAATTCCGAGGTGCTGTTTCAGGATATTGCTGATATTGGTTTTAACGAGCGTGACGCCTCTGTATATAAGGAGTTTGTTGAATCTCCCCACGGTATCGTCTTGGTCACAGGACCCACGGGGTCTGGCAAGTCCACCACGCTCTATTCGACCTTGCACCATGTGGCCTCACCGGAGGTCAATATTGTTACGGTGGAAGACCCGGTGGAGATGGTATATGAGGAGTTCAACCAGATTGCCGTTCAGCCTGCCATTGACATCACCTTTGCCAATATTCTCCGTAATATTCTCCGGCAGGACCCGGATATTATTATGATCGGTGAGATCCGCGACTATGATACGGCGGCCAATGCCGTTCAGGCCGCCTTGACGGGGCATCTGGTTTTTTCCACCCTGCACACCAACGATGCGGTGACGGCCATTACCCGTCTGGTGGAGCTTGGGGTTCAGCCCTTTCTGGTGGCCTCAACCATGCTCGGTGCCTTGGCCCAACGGCTGGTGCGAACCATCTGTCCTGATTGCTGTGAGGATATTGTTATGCCGGTGGCAAGCCTGCAGGGCTTTGGTTTTCCCCTGCCTGATCGTCCGGAAATAACCCTGCAAAAGGGCAAGGGATGTCGAAATTGTCGGGGTACGGGTTATTATGGCCGGTCCGGGGTGTTTGAAATATTTGCCATGTCGGAGCAGATAAAACAGCTCACCGGCCAACGGGCATCCGCCTCAGAAATTCAAAATATGGCCAAGGTGGAGGGTATGACTACCTTAAAGGAGGATGCCTGGCGTAAGGTGGTGTCAGGACTCACCACCTTTGAAGAGGCGGTGCGGGTGACGGGAAGTAATTGAGGGATAATTGGCGCTGCGTTCCTCATGATTCCGAAAGTAGCAGGAATGGTTTTTAGAATTTAAGACACAGGGGAGTTTTGTTTGTGGGAAAGGTTATAGCAAAGAATAAGAAGGCGTACCACGAGTACATTATAAAGGATGTTATTGAGTGCGGCATGGTGCTGGTGGGGCCTGAGGTAAAATCAATCCGGGCCGGGCGGGTCAATTTAAAGGACAGCTACGCCGTCATTAAGGATGGCGAGGTATGGGTGCATAATCTCCACGTTTCTCCCTATAAATTTGCCACCCATGCCTCACCCGATCCCCTGCGTAAACGCAAGCTTCTCCTGCACCGGCGCGAGATTGACAAACTCGCGGGCAAGACCCAGGAGCGCGGGTTCACCCTTATTCCGGTGTCGATGTATTTTAACGATCAGGGAAAAATCAAGCTTGGAATCGGTCTTGCCAAGGGCAAGGACCTGTACGATAAACGTCATACCCTGAAGAAGAAGGAGGCGGACCGTGAGATGGGACGTATTCGCAAGGAGTATAGGTAGGCCTTGTTTTGAACTTCTGTTTATGAATTTCTGGTGCGCCAGCATAAATCAAAGAAAGATCTAGCTGAAAATCAACTCCTCATCCTCATACGTGGCGGCAATGGCGCGAAAATCTATTTCCACCTCTAGAAAGGCGTTAAAGACAATGGGATCGAAGTGGGAGCCGTTGCCGTCATTCATAATGCCCATCACCTTTTCATGGGGAAAGGCGTCCTTGTAAACCCGCCTGGTGGTAAGGGCGTCATACACATCGGCAATCGCCATGATTTTTCCTGCCAGGGGGATCTCTTGGCCCTTCAGACCGTAAGGGTATCCAGACCCGTCATATTTTTCGTGGTGGCCGACAATAATATCATTGGCGTATTTTAAAAATGATGACTTGCCCACCCGTTTTTCCAGCTTCCTGATTACTGTTTGGCCGTACAGGGTGTGATTCTGCATCTCGCCGAATTCCTCAGGGGATAGTTTGCCGGGTTTCAGGAGAATTGAGTCTGGGATCCCCACCTTGCCAATGTCGTGGAGCGGTGCTGATTTATACAGCAGGGTGATGCCTTCGGGGTCGAGTTCCTGTTGAAAGGCACCATTCTTAAAGAGTTGTTCAGCAAGGGTCTTGACATAATGCTGGGTGCGTTTGATGTGGGCCCCTGTTTCCGGGTCGCGAAATTCAGCAAGTTCACCCATGGCCTCAATTACCACCTGTTTTAAGAGCTGAATTTCCGAGGTGCGTTCTTCAACTTCCTGTTCCAGATTTTCCCGGTATGATGACAATTCAAGCCAGGTGGCAATCCGGGCCCGCAGTTCGGCCCCAGAAAAAGGCTTGGTGATATAGTCCACCCCGCCGCTTTCAAAACCTCTGGCAATATCTTCCGGTTCATTTTTGGCGGTGAGAAAGATAACCGGAATTTTTGCGGTGGTGGGGTTTGTCTTTAATTTTTGTACGGTTTTGTAGCCGTCCATTCCCGGCATCACCACGTCCATCAGAATGAGTTGCGGATTAGTCCGGGTGATACGTTCTATGGCCTGCTCACCGCTTGTGGCGTAGGCAAAATCACAGTCGATATTGGTCAGGTGGTTTAGGGCAACCTGGATGTTTTCTTTGACATCATCTACGATGAAGGTGAGGGGTTTGGGCGAAGTCGTCATGCCGATTCCTGTAGGTGTTTTTCCAGTTGGTGGATTTCTTCTTCAATTTGAATTATGGCACCGCGCTTTGTATTGGCAGAAAGGCTTGAACCCAGCACCAGTAATGGCTCATGATCATGTTCATGGCCCAATTGTTTTAAGAGGTCGGCTATTGCCTGGTAGTCAGTCAGGGTGCCGGTGTTTTTGGCGGTGTGAATTCTTTCCAGAAGTATTTTGGTCTCAGTTTTTGTAAACGGTAATTTCTGTTGTGGGGCCGGAGTTGTTGTTGGGGCGAGGCTTTGGGGTTCGGTAAAGGGCAGTAGTTGTTGTACTTTGTAGCGAATCTGTTTCAAACTGAACGGTTTTTGGAGAAAGTCATCAAAGAGATCTCGAACCTCCTGGTTCGGGTCAGCGCCGGATAGGGCAATAACAGGGATGGATTTTGTGGCGGGATTTTTTCTGAGAATAGTCGTTGCCTCAATACCGTCCATGATATCCATTTTGATATCCATGAAAATGAGGTCAACTTTCTGGGTTTGGGCGATTTTAACCGCCTCTTTGCCATTGCTGGCGGTTAAAATTGTTAGTGGTGTATGTTCCAAACAGGCCTTGATAAGGTCGCGATTTGTTTTAATGTCATCGGTAATAAGGACTGTTGATTCGGCGAGACCGGTCAGGTCTGCGGGAACCATTGGTGCCGGGGTAATTGGTGTTCCTGAAGTGGAAATGTTGGGCAGGATAAGGGTAAAGCAACTGCCTTCCCCCACTGTTGAATCAAGGAGTATCTGTCCGTTCATTAATTCCATAAATCGTTTGCTGATCGTAAGCCCCAACCCCGTTCCGCTAAACTCCCGGGAGATCCCGCTACTTTTCTGCTGGAAAGATGCAAATATGAGTTGCTGATCCTCTTTGGCGATGCCGATGCCTGTGTCGGCAACGGTAATGGTCAGGGTGCCAAAGCCCTGCATGGTTCGGTTAAAATTGACAGCAACATCAACGGATCCTCTGTTCGTGAATTTGATGGCGTTGCCAATGATATTAAAGAGGATTTGCCGAAGTCTGACTTCATCCACCAGGAGAGTCTCTGGTAGGTTCGGGTCAAGATGCAGGCGGTGGTGCAGTTCTTTTTCGGCAAGTTTTGCTTTAAAGATGCTGATGATATGGGTGAAAAAAACTTTAGGATTAATGGCAACGGGGACAATTTGCACCTTGCCGGCCTCCAGTTTCGAGAGGTCGAGAATGTCGTCAATGAGGGCAATTAGAGTTTTACCACTACCGATGATTGTTTGCACATAATGTTGTTGTTCCTGGGGTAAATCCCCCTGGCCAAGCATTTCGCTATAACCAATAATAGCATTTAGAGGGGTGCGGATCTCATGGGACATACTGGAGAGAAACTCTGATTTGAGACGTGAGGATTCATTCGCCTTGACAAGGGCGTTTTTAAGTTTTTGTTCACTGTCTTTAAGTTGCTGCTCGTGGGTTATTCTGATGGTGATATCGGTACCAATGCTGACCACATAGGGGTGGCCATTCTCCGGTTGCAGATAGGTGAGAGATTCTTCGGTGGGGATAATAGACCCGTCGTGTAGTTTAAGCTCTCCCCGGTAGTCAATGGAGTGGGCCATCTTCACCTCATTCCAGGCCCTGGTCGATTTGTCTTTAGCAAAGCTTGGGTCAAGATCCCAGACCTTTTTTTTGCGTAATTCTTCAAGGCTGAAGCCTGTGGTTTTGATGGCAGCTTTGTTGGCCTGCACAACGTCAAATTGGTCATTATACCAAAAGAGATGCAGGGGAATCTGATCCAGGGTGAGTTGGGCAAGCTGCAAGGATTCTTCGGCATATTTCCGGGCTTTTATTTCCTGTTGCAACCGTTGGTTCCAGATAATCATTATGATAACGGTGATGAGGGCAATAATGGCAATTTGAATCAGGAGGCGCCAGTTGGTCTGTTTGGCAATGGTGAGATTGGTTAATTTTTGTTGAATCTGGAGCTTCTGGTCAAGGGGGATGGTTGCCAGGGTTTTATTGATGATCGTTTGTAATTCCGGCAGATCCTTTCTAATGGCAAAACAAAACTCGAATTCTTCTTTTGTTTTACCCACAAGATTTAGCCCTGTGATGCCCTTTGTGCGGATGATGTGGTTTGCTAGGGGCATTGCCTCAAGAAAAAAATCACAGCGGCCTTCAGAGAGGGCAAACAGGCCTTCCTGGAGGGATTTGTAGCGAATAATGGGGGTGTCCGGATAATGGCTCTCAAGGTATTCTTCGGGGAAATAGCGCTGGACTACACCAATGCGCTGATTCTTGATGTTGTCAAGTCCGGCAACAAAGTCTATGCCTTGGCGCGCCAGAATAACAAGGGGGATGCTGATAAAGGGGTCGCTGTAAATAAGAGTCTCTGATCTGCTGCTTTGATCTGGGTTGACAGCATGTCAAGGCCACCGGTTTGCACCTGCTTGTGCAAGGCATCAATACTCCAGTGGGGGTTGGTGGCAAAGGTTATGCCTGTTTTCCTGGCGATAATTTTAAGCAGTTCATGGCTAATGCCCTGCACCCCTTTTTGGGGATCTATAAAATCAAAGGGGGCATAGTTAAGGTCAACCCCTACCTGGATTAGACGGTGTTTTTTGATAAAATCCTGTTCCCGTGGCGTCAGAGCCAGGAAGGGTTTCGCCATTGGAATATCAAGCCAGCTGCGTTGTATGGCGAGGATCTCGTCCGTTGTTAGAGAGGCGTAGGCCTTAGTCAGGATCGACAGGAGTACCGGGTCATCGTTGCGGACACCCATAGCAACGTAAAATGTTGTGTCCCAAAATATCATGGCCGGTTCAATGTCAACGATAAAGCGTTTGCTGAGGGTATAATGGTCGATATTTAGACCCAGGAAAATATCAGCTTTGTTGTTGAGGAGTAAGGCAAATGCCTCCTGGTTGGTGTTGACCTCAATAAGGGTAATCTCGTCCTCTATGGGTTGCAGGAATGGCTGAATATAAAACATTTCTTTGAGAACTACGATCCTGTGGCCAATCAGGTCTTCTTTTTTTGTGATACTTAGGTTCGAATGCTTATGAATAAAGGCCGTGGGGGTAGAGTTGAAGCTCAGTTTTATTGAGGTGTCAAGATCAAAGGCCTTGCCGTGTTCGGGTATAATCCCGCTAATTGCATCAATGTCGCGGCGTTTCGCCTTGTTGAGGATGGTGGGCCACGGTTCAAGCTCAAGGGTGATTTTGGTTTTCAGGCGCTGGGCCAGAAGATTGATGATGTCGGCTGATATACCTGAGACCGAGCCATCTGGCTCAGCAATGGCAAAAGGCTCCAGGTTGTCCGCAAAGCCAAAGCGTATGGTGTCATGGGTTGCAAGCCATTCCTGCTCTGCGGGGGAGAGATTTAGATCCAGTTTGTCGTGGCCCTGCGCCGGGATGACAAGAAGTAGCAGGAGGGAAATGACAAGGAGCAGGATATATTGTGCCGTCGGTCTTGTTTGCAAAGTATGACTCGGAGGAGGATCATTTAATTTATAATATTTACAGTGCCTTCAGTATAATAGAATAGTTCCGTTCGAGAAGTCAAAATAAACCCTGATAAACCTTTGGGGGCCGAGTGGGTTGCATTTTAGGGAACCCGTCTCGTGAATCAAAAAAAACATTGCACTTCACGGAGGAAGGATTACCGTATGGGTATGTTTTGGCGTTGTTTACGATGCTTTTGATGTATATAAGGATAAAATGGGGGTGAAACGGATTCGACGGGGATATATAAGCTTGGGTTGCATGTCGAGAATTCTATCTTTCTCGTAAACTTTGATAGATTTTTTAAAATAGTCGCTGATGACTATCAATATGCTGTAGCAGCATAAATAAGCTACTGCTCTTTCCTGTTATTTCTGCGGACGGGATCTGAGCATCGACTAGCGGAATAGCCTCTGATTTTTTAGGCGGGTCAATAGGCGAAATAAAACTCCTGATAGTGCAATATCTTCCTTGTCTCGGTGGAAGCGGAGCACGATAAGCCCTTAAGCGAGAATAAACATGTAGACACCTGTAGGGGAGTATTTTCGGACGGGGGTTCAACTCCCCCCACCTCCACCATTTTAATAGATAAAACCGCGTCTCTGGAGCACTTGCTCCGGGGAGGCGGTTTTTTTTGCCCTCGCCGCTCCGCTGCTGTGGCGCGGGTCTTGGCGGGGTTTCACATCTTTTGCAAGATGTTCTCTGGCGGGC
>JAJRUT010000063.1 GCA_024277655.1 Deltaproteobacteria bacterium
AAACGGCATCCTCGAGGGGCTCAACAGCTTGATCCAAGCAGCAAAAGCTAAAGCAAGAGGATACAGAACAAACAAGAATTTAATCGCTATGATATACCTCATTGGCGGTAAATTCAATTTCGGGCTACCCACTTGAAACAGTGAGGAGCCATATAAGCTCTTATCTTCGTGTCATATTTGTCGGTCATCCCGCTTGTTTCCAGTGGTACGGGACGTTCTGTTTCAAAAAAAATAGCGATAGACGCACGTGTTAAAGTACGGTACAATGTACAAAACAATACAAGAGGTGCATCTATGCAACGACTAAGAATCGACCGAGATATTCGCTCAATGACTGAATTTAGAACTGGAATTGCTTCATTTCTAAAGCAGGTACACGATACTAAAAGACCACTCATTATCACCCAACACGGAAAGGGAGCTGCTGTCTTACTTGATGTTGGTGAATATGAAAGCATGCAAGAAAAACTAGAATTATTAAAAGACATACAGACCTCTATCAGCCAAATAGAAAATGGTGAAGGCATAGACCACAAGGATGCCAAAGAAATGATTTTAAACAGAGTAACCAAATGAAGATAATTTGGTCTCCATTCTCAATAGATAGAGCTACCGAAATTGCTGAGTATATATCCTTGGACAATCCAACAGCAGCACAGAAATGGATAGATACAATATTTGAGAAAGTAAAAGCATTAAAAACTTCTAGTAAAATTGGTCGCATTGTCCCAGAAATTGAAAGAGATGAAATCCGAGAGATTTTGTACGGGAACTATAGAGTTATATATCGTATAGAAAAATCAAGCATTTCTATTCTTACAATAAGACATGGCAAACAAATATTACCCATAGATGAAATATCAACCTAATAAAGGATATCGTACGCCTGTACCCATCTCAAATTTTGGAAAATTAAGAATCAGAAGGTGAAACGATAAATGAGTCGAAAACAATTTATAGAATCTCAATGCGTATTCCAGACGATCCCGCCCACCGATTCCACGCCATTCCGGCCAGTAAAAAAGAACGATCAGAGCTCAGGGTCCACTATATACTAAATGTCAATCAGCTTTGAAAAATGACGGAAAGTTACATTTGCGAGAAGAGCCAGGAACCTATAAGACTGTTTTTGACGATAAAAAAGAGAATATAGGGTCTTTAAACACCTATTTGGGGGATGCTATCCCTTGAATTCCAATTACTTAGTGTGGCCCGACCACCCTGGGGTCTATTCCTAGTCAATGGCTACTCTTCTGCTCAGTATATAACCTCAAACGATTATTAATAGTACCAACACAAGAGTAACGTAGCAAAAGAACACCACGAAGCACCGAGTAACAGGTGAATATTAACAATATCCACCTGTTACTAAACAGAAAAGAGCAATTGTTTGTTAGCAAGCCGCGAAAGAAGCTGGTATTTTTCAAAAAAATACAAATTAGGTCTGTAGCCGTTCTCCATGAGGGGTTTTTCTACAGACTCGTTCTATTCGAGATTAATCATTTCCATCTTGTGATTGTTTTGCCTATCCACTGGTGAGGGTCCTTCTGTCTGTAACATGATTGTTCCCGGTAACTGGTACTCCTTCGCGTATACTTTAGCATGCTCTGTCCAGTTGTCCGGGTGGTCTGTTTCAAGGATGGGACAGACTCCATAGGAAAACATCATCTCCTGGCAGGTTTTCTCATTGCTACTTACCCCTAAAATCCAGATAGGAATACGAAATCTGGCAAGGTTGTTTGCTGTGTAGCCACTGTGGGTGGGGACAAGTACTGCGGCTGTGGTATCGATTGCCGCCGCAATCTTCTCAATGGATATGCAGATGAGATCAACCTTGGTTGGTTTATAATGGGTTGCCTGGGGCTTTAAAGTGGTGATAAAGTGGCGTCCCTTGCGATTTGGTTCCGTGGCCCTTGCGATTTTGCCAAGCATCTTTATGGCCTCAAGCGGGTAGTCGCCCATGGCGGATTCTTCAGAAAGCATGACGGCATCGGTACCATCTAGAATGGCGTTGGCCACATCGGTGGCCTCGGCCCTTGTTGGTCTGCGGTTGCGGGTCATGGACTCGAGCATCTGGGTTGCCGTGATTACCGGTTTACCGTAAAAGTTGGCGCGGGCGGTGATGAATTTCTGTACCACGGCAATCTCTTCAATGGGGATCTCAACCCCAAGATCACCACGGGCCACCATAATGCCATCTGTGACTTCCAAAATTTCATCAATATGCTGTCTGACGCTTGCCCGTTCAATCTTGGCCACGATAAACGGGTCATAACCAAGTTCCCTTGCCGCCCGGCGCACGTCAAGAACGTCCTGGGCCGTGTTGACAAAGGATTGACCGATGGCATCCACCCCCTGTTCTAGGGCAAAGGTCATACATTCCAGATCCCGCTTGGTGAAGGCCGAGGTGCCAAGGTCGATGCCGGGGATGTTAAGGCCTTTGCGTGAGCGCAGATCCCCGCCCATAACCACGGTGCAATGGATGTCCGGCCCTTGTACTTTCTTAACTTCTAGCTGGATAAGGCCGTCACTGAGAAATAAGGTGTCGCCCTGTTTCACCGCCTGGGGTAACTCTCGCATGGACATGGGGACTTTGTGTATGTTCCCCTCACACTCATCGGCGCTCAGAATGAAATCGGCATCCTGTTCAAGAAAGATTGGCTCGTCGGTAATATTACCAATCCGCATTTTTGGCCCTGGCAGGTCAGCCATGATGGCAACCCGTTGCCCCGTTGTCCTTACGGCTGAGCGGATTTTTTTGATGGTCTCACCGTGGCTTGCAAAGGTGCCGTGGGAGAAGTTGAGGCGGGCCACACTCATTCCGGCCTCTATCATCTTCTCGATCATCCTGGTGGAGTCCGTGGCTGGGCCTATGGTACAGACGAGTTTGGTCTTGTGACTGGGTAGTTTTTTCATGGGTATTATTGGGGGGTCTTGGTTTAGATTTATTCCTGGATATGTTCCAGGACTTGGGTGGCAATTTCTAGTTCTTCATTGGTGGGAATGACAAGGATCTTTAGGTTACTGCCGGTGGTTTGGATTTCGCGGATGTGCCGCTGGGTGCCTTGGTTGTTGTTTTTCTGTGGGTCAAGTTCAATCCCAAGACTATTCATGTTGTGGCAGGACAGTTCCCTGACAATATTGGCGTTCTCACCAATCCCCCCGGTAAAAACAAGAGCATCAGCACCATTGAGTGCGGCAAGATAGGAGCCGATATATTTCTTAATTCGATAGCAAAAGACGTCAAGCGCAAGCCTCGCCGTGGAGTCACCAGTTTGGGCCTTGGCGATGATGGTGCGCATATCATTCTCGCCACAGATACCCTTGAGGCCACTTTGCTTATTGAGGAGATCATCTATGTCCTGAATGGCTCGCCCTGTTTCCCGGGCGAGATAGAAGATGATCCCAGCGTCAATATCGCCACACCTGGTGCCCATAAGCAGCCCCTCCAAGGGCGTCATGCCCATGGATGTATCAATTGAGTTGCCATTTAGAATGGCCGTTGCACTCGTGCCATTACCGAGGTGGAGAACGATGAGTTTTGTGTGGCCAATATCCTTACCAAGGTGAAGAGCTGCCTGTTTGCTTACATATGAATAGGATGTGCCATGAAACCCGTAGCGCCGGATGCGATTTTCGTCATAGAGTTGCTGAGGTAGTCCATAGGTGTAGCCCTTTGGGGGAATGGTTTGATGAAAGGCCGTATCAAAGACCGCAACTTGGGGCGTTTTAGGCGCTTTCTTCTGGATTACTCTGATGCCAATAAGGTTGGCTGGGTTATGTAAAGGGGCAAGGGGCGAGAGGGCCTTAATTATCTTACAAACATGGTCGTCAATAAGAACGGATTTACTGAAGGACTCTCCGCCGTGGACTACCCGGTGGCCTATTCCTGCAAGTTCATTAACATCGTCAAGGCAATGATGCTCTTTGAGGAGGTCGAACATGATGGTAATGGCTGTTTCATGGTCGCCAACTTTTCGCTGGGCCGTGATGGTTTGCTCTGTTTGGGTTGGTGGTAAATCCAGTTTCAGCCGGGATTTGCTTTCACCAATCTGTTCAATCAGGCCAACTGCGAGGACATGCATGTTGTCCATGTTGTAGAGTTGGAATTTTAGGGATGAACTGCCGGAGTTGATAACGAGAATTTTCATTGAGGGTCTCATTGATGGTGAAGAGCTATTCTGATCTCTGGGCCTGGACTGCGGTGATGGCCACCGTATTGACAATATCAGCCACAAGGCAACCCCGGCTTAGGTCATTTACCGGTTTGTTCAACCCCTGGAGTATGGGGCCGATGGCCACAGCTCCTGATGAGCGTTACACGGCCTTATAAGTGTTGTTGCCGGTGTTTAGATCCGGGAAGATAAAGACCGTGGCTTTTCCAGCCACCGAGCTATCCGGTAATTTTGTCTTGGCAACATCGGGGGAAATGGCAGCGTCATATTGGATGGGGCCTTCAATAAGAAGGTCGGGCCGTTTCTCCTGGGCAATCTTTGTGGCGGCGCGCACCTTGTCCACATCCTTACCCTTGCCGGAGCCACCTGTTGAGTAGGAGAGCATGGCAATACGGGGTTCGATACCAAACATCTTGGCGGTATCTGAGGAGGAAATGCAAATTTCGGCAAGTTGCTCGGCATTGGGGTCGGGGTTGACGGCGCAGTCTCCATAGACCAGAACCTTGGTGTCCATACACATAAGAAAGACGCTGGAAACAACCGAGATCCCTGGTGATGTTTTGATAATCTGCAGGGCCGGGCGAATGGTGTCCCCCGTGGTGTGGATGGCCCCAGAGACCATTCCATCGGCGTGCCCCTTATGAACCATCATGGTGGCAAAGTAGGATACATCGAGCATGGCATCGGCGGCGGCTTCCAGGGTGAGGCCCTTGTGTTTGCGCAACTCAAACAGGGTTGTCGTATAGTCCTCAAGATGTTCCGAGCTTGAGGGGTCAATGATGGTGGCCCGTTTTAGATTAAGACCCAGGGCCGCGCAGGAGAGGTAAATTTCTGTTGGGTTGCCAAGCAGGGTCAGTTCAACCACATTTCTGCTAAGGAGGATGTCCGCAGCCCGCAAGATACGCTCATCACTGGCCTCGGGTAGGATAATGTTCATCCGCTGGGTTTTGGCCCTGGCAAAGAGGCTATGCTCGAACATGATCGGTGTGATGGAGGTGGATACGGAGATGTCCAGCCTCTTGATAAGTGTGGCAATGTCAATGTGGGTTTCAAAAAGACCAAGCCCTCTGGCAATCTTGCGTTTGTTGTCCGGAGTTATTTCAACTGGAATAGCCTCGGCCCGTTTGGTGGCCACATAGGTTCCCTGGGGGACGGACAGGATGGGCACTGGCACTTCCATACCTTCAAGTAGGCGGAGCATGTTTTTTTTCGGGGTGAATCCGCCGGTGAGCAGGATGCCGGAAATGTTAGGGTAATTGGGGGATGACAGGGTGGATACAGAGGCAAGCAGGATGTCGGCTCGGTCGCCACCAACGATGATAAGGTCGCCGTCCTGGACATAGTCCAGGAAATGCTCAACCGTCATAGTGGCGATTTTAAACTGTTTCACCGGTCGGTAAAGATCTTTTTTTGAGCCGAGAATGATGGCTGAGTTTAAACCCTTTTGCATGTCCGCTAAGGTCGGTTTACCTAATTCTTCCTCTTCATGCAGGAGAAAGACCGGCGGGGTCATGGTGAGGTGCAGGTCGTCAAGTTCAAGGGAGTTGTGGGCCCCGCGGGACAGGCGGTTGACAAAGGTGGCAAAATGGGCGCATCCGGCATCCTTGATGGTGTCTTTGGTGATTTTTATTTCTTCATGGATATCACGGGCATCCAACCCAACCCCACTTATGACGCCAACAAAGGGGAAACCGAGGTGTTTGGCAAGCTCAAGGTTTATATCATTGTCGAAGGAAGAGAGGAACCCGGAATTGTTCAACCCCTCGCATAGGACGAAGTCGAATTTTTGCTGGAGACTGCTTAGTTTGCTTACGAGCTCTTTATAGAAATTCTTGATCCGTCCTTCAGAAACCAGGGTTTTGACTTCATCGGCCTTAAAACCATAACAGTCGTTATATCTCATGTCGGGGCAATATTTCCCCCGAATAAGATTTATATCGTTGTCAGTCTCCTGTTTGCCGTCAATTACGGGGCGAAAGAAGCCAAGGCGCTCGATATGGCGCGAGAGAACCTCCATCATGCCCATGGTGACAAGGAGTTTTCCGGCATCGGGTTCCATTGAGGCAATATAGAGGCTGTTGGTCTTCAATTTAATATCCTAGGAAGCTTGTTATTGCCAGATTGTAACCCTATATTGGGAAGTTCTGGTGATTAATTGTCAGCCATCAAGACTATCAATATGTTTGATAGAAGCTTTTATTTCAGCGCTGATAATTTGCCATTGTTCGGGAGAAATTGCTAGCTCTTCACAGAGAAAATCGGGGCTGAGCCATGTTGTTTCCAGGTATTCCGCGTCAGGGTTGATCAGGCTGTGGGTTGTAAGGTCTGCCAGGTGAATTAGCATGGTAAATTGCCGATAACTCTGGCTGGCATCCTCAGGCTTATGGTGATAGTGAATACTGGTTTGCAGGGCTTTAGGCATATGCCATTTTTCGGTGAGCATCTGGCCAAGGTCAGCGTGGTTGAAGCCAAGTAATTGTTGTTCGGAAATACAGGATGGGGTTGCATGGTGCCGCATTTCCTGCTCAATCTTGGCGTACTCATCCGGGTAATTAAGCAGGATTGCCAGTTTGCCGATGTCATGGAGTAATCCCCCAACAAAGGCCTCTTCCGGGTCAGGATAGTTGCTTGCTTTGGCAATGATTCGGGCGGCAATGCCGCAGCTTTTCACATGGCGCCAAAGTGGGGTGGAAAGATCGGTTATCCTGGGGTTATCCTCCGGAAACAGGGTGCGGGTGGCTGCGGTAAGGACCAGTGAGCGGATAATAGTAAGTCCAAGCTTTGCCACGGCTGTTTGCAAATTGGTAATCTCCTGACCGGTGGAGTATAGGGCCGAGTTTGACACCTTGATAATCATGGCTAGTAGTGAAGGGTCCTGCTCCAGAACTTCGGATAGTTTTTGCAGGGAGTTATCTGGATTATTCAGTATCTCAATGGCCTTCCCTGCCACGTGGGGCATGGGTGGCAGTTCATCAGCGAGGGACATGATCTTTTTTATCTTGTCCTGGCCGAAATCCTCAGGCAGGGCGTCACTGACCTGTTCTGGGCTGATAAGCCAGGAGAGAAGTTCTAGGTACTGCATTGGTGTCTGTGGCTTGTGGATAGCACAGGTGTGGGCAAAGAGAAGTTTGACCTGTGAGCCTTTTATTTCAAAGGGCAGGATGCCACACTCCCCTTCAAGACAGGTGGTGAATAGTTCTTTGAAAAATGTGGACTCCGGCATTTTGCCAAAATAGGCAAGGCCCTGCTGGCATACCGTGGCAATAACCTGATCATGCTTGATAGATAAATTTCCCCTGGTTATTTTTTCGCTGCCCAGTGTTCCATTATCCTCTCGGGAAAAGCATATAGCCCGTTCCAGGATTCCCTTATTGATGGAGATGATTGCGGTGTGCTCGAAGTAGTTTTTACAAAAATGCAATATTTCTTCAAGCTTGTGGCGTAGGGTTTGGGCCTGCAGAGTCTTGCGGAATGATTTTTTGTACTGAGCGAAAATTGCTGGGGCCGGCGGATTGCTTTGCTCCGGTGTGGCATTTGCTTGCAGGGTGAGGAGCTGTTGCCTGATGCAACTTGCCAGGGTCTTTGCTGCCACATAGTCCGGAAAGGGGGCTTGGGCGATAAGTTGTTGCAGGGTCTTGCCCTTTTTGGCCATGTGGATGATGATTTCTTCCGTTTTCGAGGCCGGACTTTCCTGGCTGGCAGGGTTGAGGTTCGCTATTTGGCTTAGATTCCCCAGTTGTTGCAGGTATTCATGCCAGCCATCCACTTTGACGGTGATGTCGAGGAGCAGGTCATTGGGGTATAGTCTGGTGACACAGTTGTCGGCATTTATTGTGGTGTCGATGAATTGAAAGAGACCAGAATCTTTTTGAAAGAATTGAAAAATAACCTCCTCCACCGACAGGATGAGCTCCGGCTCAATGGTTGATATGGGAAAAAGATCCAGCTTCTCCAGTACCTGTCTGCAGTTTAAGGAGGTCTCTTTTCTGGCCTTGGCAATTATCTGGATCTGGGGAGCAGTAATGAGCTTTTTGAGAAATAGAACACGGAGCAGGAGGTTGTCGCCCTTTGGCGAGAAGGCATTCACCACCATTCCGTCCTTTATTGTAATAGAGATGGGTTCAGGGTTTTGGACTGTGAGATAGCCGTCTTGCTCAGATGAGGCCAAAAAAACAAGCAGATCTGGAGGGTAGAAGTTACTGAGATTGCCTTTGTAAAACATGGTCAGACCTTATTTGCCTGATAGGGGCATAATGCGGAGGTTATTAAACACTGCCACCACGAAAGAGTGAATAAATTCACGGGTATAAACTGTTTCTCCCAGTGGAAGGATTACCCAACCAGTATAGGGGGATGATCATGTTGTTGGCAAGAAAATGTTGGGTCTTTGCCTCCACCGTCTTTAGATAATTTCACAACTGCGGGTGGGAACCCAGCACTCTTCACCATTGTTGGTCTGAATTCGTAGCCAGTAACCCCGTTTTTCGTGGATTTTAAATTCCAGGCCAAGGGGGAGTGGATCTTTGAAGCTTGGCTCAAAACTCCGGCCGTTGCCCTGTCTGGCAATGGTGTCCGGTGCGGTAATAACCCCTTCGGGAGTTTTTTTGGGTAAAATTTCCATGCCAAGAATGGTTGAAGTCGCAAGGCAGATAAAGAGTATGGTTGCGGGGGCTGCAAATGGCATAAAACTTTTCTTAGTGTAGCGAATAGTTGCCGTAAGCCAAAAGAGGGTGTAGAGGCTGAGGACGTGCCAGATCTTCAGGTGGACAAAGGCTGGGAGCCAGGGATGCGTAGGTTGGTCAGCACTATTGTCCAGGTGCAACTCTTCCCGAACAAGCTGCATATTGTGGAGGAGGTTTTCATCTCCAGGGATGTCTTTTGCAGCTCGTTTGTAAAAGACAAGGGCCATGGCTTTGTTGCCCAACTGGTAATAGGTGTTGCCAATATTGTAGGCCAGTCTGCCAGTTGGCTGATCTCTATATAGTTGTTCATAGCGGAGCAGGGCCTTGTCCAGCAGGATTACGGCTTCCTTGGAATTATCCGTATCAACCGCCTGGCTGAACAACTGATTGGCCTCCTTGAGGACGGTCATGTTGGCCAGCGCAAATGGCGGGAGGAGGAGATTGAGTAGAATTGCTATGGTGAGAGTGATTTTCATTTGATCACCTTATGCAGTTGGCTTGCGGTTTTGCTGAGGTGGCCCCTTTGCAGAGATTGATCTTTGCGTCCATAAGTCATGGCTTCACCTGTTTTGAATATCTCCTGAACCGCCTGCTGAAGTTCAGGGTGGTTGCTGAGGAGGGGGAGAACATCGTTTGCGGTGATACTTTGGGCCGGACGCCCCAGCTTATCGCCGAGGAAGGTCAGCCAGGCAGCAAAGAGCGCGGTTCCTTCGGCGCTGGCAATATTTTTTTGTAGTCTTTTCAATGCCTGTTTTTTTCTCCGGTTCAGGGCTTTGCGATCCTCATCAATATCCCGAGTGAGAAGAACCGTAAGGATGAACAGGGTTGGGGGAAGGATCAGGGTGAGCCAGAGGATGAGACTATTTTCGCTGGGGTCGCTCGTCTCCTTGATGTCCGAGTAATTGTAATGAATTCCTTGGTGTACCTCCTGGCGGGGAGCAAGTGCTTTGGATGGGACGTTGCTGTTGCCACCCAAGGCATCGGCTGCCGTGATAATCCGGGTGGCGCGCACGGTGATGGGGATCGGCTTGGTTTGACTTGTTTCGTAGCGGCCTGTTTCGACGTTGAAAAAGGCGATGGTTATTGCCGGAACCTCATGGACTCGTTCGTGGTTTGCCCTAATTGTCGTGCTAAAGGTGATACTGTCATCAGTATTTTTTTGCTTTGGAGGATCCGTACTAAGCTTAAATCCACTAAGGGCAAGGGGAGGCATGGTGATGGTTTGCGCGGAGTCGCCGGATATTTTAAGGGTGAGACGTATTGGGTCACCAACATTTACAGTGGTTGGGCTTGCGTTGGCCTGAATTGTGTATTCCCCCACAAGACCGTTAAATTGGGCAGGTATGTTTTTGCTGGGCAGGGGGAGAACATTAAGGGTAACGGAGTTTGTCGGAATAACAATGGTGGAGTAAATTTCCCGTTGGCGGTTAAAGCGCCCAAACGGGTCGAGGCTTAGCCTTGCTTGCGGTGTCCCGTATCCCGTGCGGGCACTTATGGCGATGGTGCCTAGGGGGAGGGTCAGTCTACCTGTTGTCCGGGGGATGATGGTGTGGAAGAAGGTGATGGCCATAAAATCCCTATTCCCTATTTTGGTTTGATACTGTTTGGCGAGGATGGTTTCGTTGGCTAGTTCAATTTGAATAAGCTGATTTTGGGACTTTGGCAGGAGGTCGGTTCGAGGTCTGGTGGTGAACCGTGGGTCAGTAAGGATGGGCAGATTAAACTCTCCCCCCCGCGCCTTTTGACCAATAAACCAGGTGGTGGTCATCAGTAGAGGTTCGCCAACGTAGGCCGTTGGCTTTGATAGACGAACCTCTAGTTTAAAATTTTCGTTTTCTTCCGGTTGCTTGACGGTGATTGCAATGGGCTTTGTGGTGTAGGGCTTGCCGTCTGCTATGATGGTGACAGGCGGGATGGTGGTGCTGTTACTCGCGAGGGTGAGTTGGTAATTTAAGGCTATGGTCTTTGCTGATGTCTGTCTGCCATTTGTGATAATAATACTGCTGTTTTGGCTTTGGCCCAGAAATATGGTGCGAAAATTCGGAAACTCTATTGCTTCGGGTTGGCTGATATCATCGGCACCTTCAACGGTAATAGTCAGGCTGAATGGGTGGCTAAGATAGATGTTCTGTTGGTTGACTCTGGCTGTGACCTTGACGTTTCCCGCCAGGCTGAGGGTCGTAAACCCGAGCCAGATCATGGCAGTAAGTATGATGAGCTGATATTTTTTCATGGTGCTCCCTTGTGTAAACCTTGAACCCTCGCAGATGGCGAAGACCTCTAAATTATAACCGGATATTTGCGAAGTTAGGTATTTGTTGCTACCAGTCCTTGCCCTTGTAAGGTCTTGATCTGCGCAGTTGTTCCCGGCGCAGTTCGTGGAGTCTGCGTTCATTTTCTAAAATGTCATCGGCGAGGGAAGGACTGGTAGGGGCAAGGGCCTCTTTCTTCTGAGACTGTTCTTCGTCCTTGTCGCCGGAGTTTTTGGTTGCTTGTTGCAGGTGCTGGGCGGCCTCTTCCTGTTGCTTTTTGGCCTGATCTATCCTGCCCTGTTTAAGGGCTTCCTCGGCTTTTTTCTGCTTGTCGATGGCCTTTTGCACCTGCTCAGCCTGTTTGTTGTCCTGCTCTTCTGCGCTTAGTTTTTTTTGTAACTCCTCCAGTTGCTTACGCAGTCCCTTCTGCTCCTGGGCCATTTTCTGCATATCCTGGGCTGAACCAGGTTTAGCTGACGGGTCGTTTTTTTTATTCAACTCCTGCTGTTTTTTGCTTGCCTGATTCAGTTGCTTCTGGGCATTTTCTTTACCTTCTTTATCCTGTTGTTGCTGTTGGTCTGGAGCTTGTTTTTGTTGCGGGCTGATTTCCTTTAAGGCCTTACGGGTCTCTTGTATTCCACGCCTGGCGATAGTTAAGGTCGGGTTATCCTCAAGTGCCTGGTGGAATACGGTTTCGGCCTGGTGGAGGAGCTGTTTTTTTTCTTTTAGCCCTTCGCTCTTGGCAGCTTGCGCAAACAGGGATCGGGCCTGATTGTATCTAGCCTCTGCTCTGAGTACTTCTTTTTTCTCAAAGGAAACACCTTTGGCAAAAGTTTTAGCCGCCTGTTGGTATTGGCCATTTTGGTAGAGAGTGACTCCGTAATTATAAAGCAGGGTCGGGTCGCTGGGATGTTCTTCCAGTTGCAGAAGAAGTTCGGGGGCTGGATTTGCGGGCCCACCTGTCTCCGGGGTGGCAGAGTTGTTCGCCACTGATATCGCCGGGCTAAGAAAAATTATCAGGGCCAGAATGGCGATATATCGGGGCGTTGTGTCGGTTATTCTAAACATGGTTGTCTTGGTGCTTTGGTGTTTTTAGTATCAGGATCACACTAACGGTTAAACAGACAATACCCGCTCCGAGAAACCAGGCAAAGAGTTCATGGTAATTGTTAATGGTCTCTTCGCCAAACTCGCGTTTGGCTTGACTGCGAATAAGATCCATATACACCTCGCCAAGGTCAACGGTTCCAGTGCCTACCTCAAGATAGATTCCCCCAGGTGTGGCTAGACCTATTTTGCGCAGGGAGTCGCTGGCAAGCCGCGTGAGTACCGGTTTTCCTTCATAGGTAAGGACGCCTTGTTGGTCAGGCAGGGGGATTGTTTGGCCATTGTCCTTGTCGCCCAGCCCTATGACAATGAGTCGTATACCCTCATCCCCCAGGGCCTGGGCCGCATTAACCGGGAACGATTCATGGTCTCCACCATCGCTGATAATAATAATATCTTTATAGGCCTTCATTTGGGAGTCAAAAACATCGGTGTGGATGGTACGCAGGGTATCGCCAATATTGGTACCACCCTTGACTTCAAGATCCGCAGTGGTGTCCTCCAGCATCTGTTTGAAAAAGCCGTAATCAAGGGTGAGGGGGCAGCGCACCACGGCGGAACCGGCAAAGGCCACAAGGCCAACCCGGTCACCCTGTAGCCTGTCAATACAATCAAGAATGGCAAGCTTTGCCCGTTCAAGGCGGTTTGGGGCAAGGTCTTCGGCCAGCATGGAGCGGGAAACATCCAACATAAAGACCACATCCCGCCCTTGGCGTTTTACCGTTACGGGTTTTTGTTCGGCAACAGGCCGGGCTAGGGCAATAACACAGAGGCCAAGGCCCAAGAAGAGGGGGATGTGCTGGAGCGCCCCTTTGAAGCGGGATGGGCTGTTATGTTGGTTTGTTTGGAGGAGGTGTAGCCGTTTTGCCCGGCTCCGTTGCAGGTGCACGAGGAGAACGCTGCCTAATAGAGGCAGTAGCCAGCCGAGGAGGAGGTATTCATGTTGCAAAAATTGGAGATTCATCGCACCACCTCAAGAATAGTCCACCTAAGGCCAAAGGCAATGCTGATACAACTAAGTCCCATGATAATGTAGCGCTGGAAAAACTCTCGGTAGTCCATGTAGCGGATGGATTCTATTTCACTTTTTTCAAGTTTGTCGATGGTGGCAGTAATTTTTTGCAGGTCACGTCCGCCATCAGCGCCATCACTCCTGGCCTGCCAGAAAAGTCCCCCTGTTTCGTCGGCAATGTTTTGCAGGATCTTGATGGCCTTGGCCCCCCTGTTTCCCCGGCGGAAAAATCCAGCCGCTTCGGGCTTGTCACCAATATAGATGGTGTACACTTTAATCCCCCACTCCTTGGCCAGTTTTGCGCCCTGCATAGGACTGTACTGGCCTGATGTCTGGATGCCATCGGTGAGAAGGATAATAATTTTTGATTTAAGTTCGTAGCCGCCCTCGCCGTTTCCGGCCTCATGGAGTCGTGCGGCGGCCAGAGCCAGGGCGTCTCCCATGGCAGTTGAGCCATCATCAAGGGGGTCATCTTCTGCCGGGATACGAATAAGGCTGATAAAATCTTCAAGGGTGTCGTGGGCCAGGGTGAGGGGGCAGATGGTCTCGGCAAATTGGGAGTAGGCGATAATGCCGATAAGATCATTGGGACGACCGCCAAGTTTTTTGTTGTCGCCAAATATAAACCGACTAAAGGCGCGTTTCACTGCATCCAGACGGGTCATTTTTACCCTATCGTAGATGAGTGGGGCGGCCATGGAGCCTGAGCGATCCACAACAATCTCAATGCCGATCCCGTGGCTGATCTGTTCCGTTTTTTCAATCCCTTCCTGGGGGCGAGAAAGGCCTATAATGAGTAATGCTAGGCCAAGCATCATAAGGAGAAATGGCAGGTGGATAAAATGCTGCCGTATTGATTGCCCCGAAAGCCTGAGACTGGACAGGTCCGAATAACCAATGGTTCGGTGATTTTTACCTTTTTTGAAGTAGCTCAGGGTGAGAATCGGTATGATGGCCAGTCCGCAGAGGAACCAGGGGTGGGCAAGGGTCATTTCTTTTTAGGGTTAAGGATTTAAGGTCTCAGGGTTAAGGGGGCTGAATCCTGGAATAAATATCGAACCTGATATTTATTCTAGGTTCACCACCTGCCACAGGTTCCGGTGTCTTCCTCAGGTCGGAGTGGCTCGGGGCTGTGGTCAATAAAGTTGTGGGTTGCCTGGATCAAACTCGTAAGCTCTTCACTACTCACCTCCTTGCCACTATAATTGCCTTGGTCGCAGGTTTGGAGGATCTTAAGGATCTTGTCTCCCTTCAGGATATGCGGATGTTTTTTTATAAACTGGGCGTATTCGTTGTAGGTTTTTTCGCTGGTACGCAGGCTGAAGTTCTGGTCCAGAAATTGTCTGATAATGGTGGACAATGCCGCCATCTTTTCCCGGTTTGGCCCCGCCAGTAGAGTAAGTTTTTTTAAGGCCTGTCTTTTAGGGGAGAGGGGGAGAGGCCGTTTTTTTATCTTTAAAACGAAGAGGAGCCCCACGATGAGGGCGATACCTGCTGATACGACTGTGATGAGCCGCCACGGCAGGGGCGGGGGAAGTTGCCGGGTGGGCAGGATGGTAAAAGGCGAGTCTTCTTCGGGGAGACTGGTGACGGTGATTGTTGGCAGTTGCAGGGTAAGGGTGTCGGTTGTTTTGTCCGCCTCGGCTGAAATCGTTAGTGGTGGCAGATTGTACACCCCTTCGTTATACGGCTCGATTAGCCAGGAGGTGCTGGTTTCAATGTCGTTGATGCGTTTACGCTTAATCTTGTCCTTAGCCAGAAGGGTGAAATCACCAAAGGTTTCACCCGAAAATATTGGCAGAGTGACGGTGTATGTCTCCGGAGCTTTAACTGTCAAGGTTGCTTTGAGACGATCCTCAGGACTGACCTTCGGGGTGCCGGTGGCAGCAGTAATGGTGGTTCCTGTCAGGCTAAAATGGGCTGTGATTGCCCCTTGCTGTTCCTTGATACTCAGGATCTGCACCGGTTCTACTGCCATGGCGTGGGTGCTTACGAACAGGACGATTATAATGGCAATAATAGGGCGCATTAATGGGCTTGCCTCCGTTCCCGTGCTTTGAAGAAATTGACTAGCTCCCCCACGTAATTCTGGTCGGTTACGATGGGTATATGGTCAATGGCCTGTTTTTTTAGCATGGTGGTAAGTTCATCCCTGCGGGTTGCACTGATTCTTGCAAAATTCTCCCGTACCCGTTTTGAACCGCTGTCCACCAGGAGCCGTTCCCCAGTCTCGTTGTCGGTGATCTCTACCAATCCTGCTTTGGGCAGACTTATTTCCGCCGGGTCGGTGATGGAAAGGGCAATAATGTCGTGGCGTTTTGCGGCGGCGCGGAGGGCACTACTAAAATTATCAGCGCGAAAGTCGGAGAGGAGAAAGAGGACGGCCTTCTTTTTAAAGAGGCGGGCAATGTGGTTTAGGGCAAGTTTTATATCGGTCTTTTTGCCCTGTGGCTGAAATTTCAGAATTTCCTGGATGAGATGTAGTACGTGTCTGGTGCCTTTACGGGGCGGGATATACAGCTCAATGTCATCGGTAAAAACCAGAAGGCCGACCTTGTCGTTATTGCGGATGGCGGAAAAAGCGAGGAGTCCACAGAGGTCTGCTGCCACTTCGTTTTTTGTCTGGCTGGTTGTGCCGAATTGCCCGGAGGCCGAAAGATCCACCATCAGCAGTACGGTTAGTTCCCGTTCTTCAATGTAGCGCTTGATGTGGGGGATTCCTGTGCGGGCGGTGACATTCCAGTCAATGGTGCGAATGTCGTCGCCGGGCTGATACTCGCGCACCTCATCAAACTCCATACCCCGACCCTTAAAAACCGAGTGGTATTCCCCCTGTAAAATGTCGGTGACAGCCTTCTTGGCCCTGATTTGAATATGGCGGATTTTATGCTGTAATTCTTTGGCGATCATTGGACTGGGGACGTCGAGTGGTTAAGGGGCAAGGTTTTGGTTTTCCTCTTCTGGCTATCTTGAACGAAAATCCTGATTTTCACTAGCAACCTGACGGTTACGGCACCTCCACTGTTTCAAGGATTCTCTGGATAAGGGTGTCTGAGTCAATTTCTTCGGCCTCGGCCTCGTAGGTCAGCATCAGTCGATGTCTAAGGACATCAAGGCTTATGTCTTTAATGTCCTGGGGGGTGACATAGGACCTGCCAGCTAGCAGGGCGGTGGCCCTTGCCGCTTGGGCCAGGAAAATCGTGGCTCGCGGTGAGGCCCCAAACTCGATAAAGCTAGCAATGTCCAGCCTGTACTCCTCCGGGTTTCTTGTGGCAGCCACAATGTTGACGATATACTCCTCCACCCGTGGATCAATAAAGATGTTTGCGGCAATGGCGCGAAATTCAATAATCTGTTCAGGGGAGAGGATGGGGGATACCGTTGGCTTAGAACCGCCGGACATGGTACGCAGGATCTGTAATTCTTCATCCTTGGTTGGGTAGGAGACCTTTAGCTTGAACATAAACCGGTCAATCTGGGCCTCGGGCAAGGGATAGGTGCCTTCCTGTTCCACCGGATTCTGGGTGGCAAGAACCATAAATGGTTCAGCCAGTTTATAGCTGGTATCGCCGATGGTAACCTGGCGTTCCTGCATGGCTTCAAGCAGGGCGGATTGTACCTTGGCCGGAGCGCGATTGATTTCATCGGCTAAAATGATATTGGCAAAAATGGGGCCTTTCTTGATGGAAAAATCACCCTCTTTAGGATTGTAAATAAGGGTGCCGATAAGATCTCCTGGCAGAAGATCTGGGGTGAATTGGATGCGGTTGTAGTGGGTACCTGTGGCCTGGGCCAGGGTGGTTACGGCCAGGGTCTTGGCAAGTCCCGGTAACCCCTCGATGAGGATGTGATTGTTGCAGAGCATCCCGGTGACAAGGCGGTCAAGGAGTGGTCCTTGGCCAATGATCACCTTGGCAATTTCATCTCTGATCTTGGTTAGTAGGGGGGCGATTTCATTAACTTTATTGTCAATCTCTGTGTGTGAGGTCATAAGTGTATGGTGTCACGGGTTCTTAAATAGTTCCAAAAAATATAAATTACGCGAGATTCTATTTAAGAACGATTAGAGCTGATGTCAAGGGCGCTCTCTCTCTAGTCGGGGAGCTTTTGCTGGTTGTGTCTCTCCAGAAGCTCGGCAGCCTTTTTAGCCTTGTCGATGGGGGCCTTGATCCGCTCAACCTGACGATTGGCCTCTTTGTCGGTGGCACTCTTGCGATCCTCTGCAGAGCAACCTGAAAGTGGGGTGAGAAGGGTGAGGGTAATGAGGATGAAAAGGGCGTGGCGCATGCTGGGTGGTCCTTGTTGGGGGGGTAGGTGTTCACGCTAATGCCCAACGGGCAAGGGTGTTGCCCTTAGTTTTTTAGGCGTTTGGGGCTGGTGGACTATTCTGGGATATAGGGTATAAATTCTCTGTTTCTGTTTAGGTTCGGCATGAATTTTTATGGGTAAAATCAGCCCCAGAAAATATTTCCCCTACGTTTTGATATCCAGTAAATTGCCAAGCATCTCATCGCCAATCTGAATCATCTTGATGTTGGCTTGAAAATAACGTTTGGTGAGCATCATGGATGGCAGTTCAATGGCAAGATCGACATTGGCCAGCTCGCTGCCGTTTGGGATGAGGGAGCCGTTGCCGGATTCCCCTGGCGCTCCTGTGGTTGGGCTGCCTGAGGCTGATGTCGCCCTGAAGCTGTTGCCTTCCTGGGCCAAAAGGCTGGCCGGGTTGCTGAAATTTGCCAGAGCCAGTTGCCCCTTTCTTACCACCTGACCGTTGGAGTAGGAGGCGGAGATCATCCCGTTTGGACTGGTGTGAACAGCCTTGAGAAAACCCGAAGCCGAGCCATCCTGCTTTTGGCTGATGGTGGTGGCTGAGTTGGCGTACTGGGTGGTGGCCTGAGCTGATGGCGTAAAGTCGTTGCCTGTGCCACTGTAAACGGCACCAAAGTCCAGTTTTATCTGGTGGTTTTGGTTGTCGCCTGTGAAATTTACCGGAAAGGAATAGGTGGAATCTTCCGGGTTAAGGTTTATTTGGTTGTCAGGGGCTGTGGGGTTTACCTGCCCGTCAGCAGGAACGTTATAGGCCTTGATTCCGTTTATTTCGCCATTACTGCCAAAGCTGATGGTGCCATACAGTAAGGCCCCGCTACCCTTGTCCGTTGTGGCAGTGATGGGGCCTGAACTGGTATCCAGGCGCTGGTCACTTGTGGGGTCAGTGGTGACCAGAAACTCATACTCGTTGCTGTTGCTAGTTCGGTCATAGAGGATGGTTACATCTCGTTTGGCTCCCTGACTGTCGTAAATGGCAATTGAGCTGGTGTAATCGAAATTGTTGGCGTCAATGGCTGGAGTGGGGGGCTGAGTGGTTACATTGCGGCCATCCCAGGAATCAAAGAGAGGGATGTTAACCTCCTCCACCGGGATTCTTGAGTCAAGATTCACAATCTGGCTGATGGCACCTGTCGCCGCTGGAGGGCTTGTGGCCCCAAGTTGCAGGTCACCGATGGTGCCGATCCGGTTACCGTTTTCCGGGTCAACGGACCAGCCCTGGACAATTTGGCCTGAGGGGTTGGTAAGGAACCCCTGTTTGTCGAAGGAGAAATTGCCATCCCGGCTGTAGGTATCAGCTTTAGAGGAGGATTGATCGCGGAGGATAAAATAACCGTTGCCGCTGATGGCAAGCTCAGTGGGGTTTTCGGAAGGGGCGATGCCACCCTGACTGAGATTGGTGGAGATCGAGCCAACATTCACCCCGAGGCCAACCTGACCCGTACCACCTGCCGTCGGAACTCCCTGTGTTTGACCACTGGCGAGATTAAGTCTGCCACTCTTGAACCCTGTGGTGTTGACATTTGCAACATTGTTGGCCGTGACGTTGGATTTTTTTGATAAGCCGATCAGGGCCGATACTGCCGAATTAATGCCGGTAAGCATAGCTCCCTCCATGGATGATCTTTAATATCAGCCAATAGTGTAAGCATTAATATTGATTTTGACAAACCTTTTATAAGGTGAGCCAAGGTGCGAAGTTTCGCCTTGTTTCCGGCTGTTATGGGCCTTTTAGTATATTATGTTAATCTGTTCAGAGGGTTACAGGCTCTTGTCTTTTTAGTCACAGGCTTAATAGAAAAACACGGACAAAAACTGTTTGGCTTTGTGGCGGCATAAAAAAAGCCCCTTAGCTGAAATATTTAAGCTAAGGGGCTTTTGGGTACTAGATGTTTCGGCACATCTTGCCAAATCCACCGGGAATTGTGCCTGAGGCCCAGAATACAGTGCCCTGCTTGTAGTCACAGAACCAGTAGCCGCCCGGTTTGCGTTCCTCGGCGACAAAGATAAACGGGGTGTCATCTTTAAAGCAAGGATTCATGTGTAGGTCATTGTCTTGTACTTCTGGGGTCATAAGGGACAGGGCCTCCTCCAATGAGGGCAGACGCCAGTCGGAGAATCCTGCAAACTCGTCATCGTTTAAGCGGTCAACGTGGGCCCGCATCTTGCGAATTGAGGTGAGGTCTGCTCCGGATTGTTGCCACATAAGACCTGTGACCTTGTCCGTGATGGTCTGATTGTCACCGTTATCCACCAGGAAATTAGTAAAAGAGCCGGCCTGGTTGCGGGTGGAATCAAAGAAGTTATACTTGGATAAGCTGGCAGAGATGTCATCTTCCTGGCGCAATTTCGCCCGATTCTGCAACATTACTGGCTCAAGGTTTTCCGGTAGGGGGGTATCCCGCTGGGGAAGATTATAAGTGATTTCGGCCTGCTGTTTATGCTCTACAGGATGTACAGCCGATAATTCGCTGCTCTCGATAATATTGTTAATGAGCCAATTCTTCAGGCTAGAATTGATGGCATAGTTGCGATCGAGGCTTTTGGAAAGACCGTCATCCTTAATGGCTTGGTCAATAAGATCTTGTGGGGCATCGATGGTTGCAAGGACTTGGGCATGCTTGATGCCACGCTCCATCAGGCATAATGTTGCCGGAGAGGTCCAGCCATCCACAAAGAAGTAGTAATGGCGTTCGTTGGGGCTACGTAGGCGTTGCTGGTCTTTCCCGCCCCAGCTTTCAAAGATGGCAAAGGTTTCGGCGGGAAGAAGATCCCAGTCAATGGTTGGGGTTAAGTTTTTGGCAATTCCAAGTTTTTCAAAAAGTTCCATGGTAACCTCCGGCTAGATGTGAGTAAAATAAACTTTTTAGTTGTTAGATAATAAACTCCCACTCTCCATTTCTAATATTCTCTATAAAAAGAAATGCAAAAGAAGTCAATGATAATTATTACTAAGTGAATAAAATGAACAGGTTACCTCTCGATGTACATCAGGGTGTTGCCTTGCCCCTTGGTGTGAGTTTTCAGGCAAACAGGGTTAACTTTGCTCTGTTCTCGCGCCATGCCGAGGCCGTCTCCCTCGTGTTGTTTGAGCCGGGCATCACCGATGCCTGGATTGAAGTTGAGCTTGACTATAAGGTCAATAAAACAGGGGATATCTGGCATATCATGTTGAGTGATGTGCCTTATGGCACAGAGTATGGTTATCGCCTTGTTGGGCCCTATGATCCCCATGATTCAGGGCATTGTTATAGGCCGGGTCAGCTTGTCCTCGACCCGTATAGCCATTCCCTCTCAAATGCTGAGGTGTGGGGGGAGGAACGGAAACTAAAGGGTCGGACGAAATGTGGGCGGGATTTTATCCGCCGGGGAATTATAAAGCCTTCTAGCTTTGACTGGCAGGGTGATCGCCCCTTGAATATCCTTTTGAAAGACTCGATTATTTATGAGATGCATGTTCGGGGGTTTACGCAACATCAGAGTTCCGGGGTGAAAAATCCTGGCACCTATAGGGGGGTCATCGAGAAGATTCCCTACCTTAAAAAGCTTGGGGTAACGGCTGTTGAGCTTATGCCAGTTACGGAATTTGTTGAGAGTGAAAAACTGTTCAAGGATCCGCAGACAGGGGAGTATTTAAAGAATTACTGGGGATATAACCCCATTTGTTTCTTTGCTCCCAAGGCGTCCTATGCTGTTGATGGCACGGCGGGCAACCAGGTCAACGAGTTTAAGGAGATGGTCAGGGAGTTGCATAAGGCGGGTATTGAGGTGATTTTAGATGTTGTTTTTAATCACACCGGTGAGGGGGATTATAATGGTACTACCTACTCCTTTCGTGGCATCGACAATGTGATTTACTACATTCTTGGGCCGAATAAGGAGTATATGAATTACTCTGGTTGCGGCAACACTATCAACTGTAATCATCCCTTGGTTCGTAATTTTATTATGGATTGTCTGCGTTACTGGGTAATGGAGATGCATGTGGATGGTTTTCGCTTTGATCTGGCCTCAATTCTTGGTCGTTCCCCTTCTGGAGAGGTTTTGATGAACCCTCCCATGGTGGAGCAGATTGCCGAGGATCCGGTGCTGGCCAATACCAAGATTATTGCCGAGGCATGGGACGCTGCCGGGGTGTATCAGGTGGGGAGCTTTTCAACCCACAAGCGTTGGGCTGAATGGAATGGCAAGTTTCGTGATGATGTGCGGAGTTTTATGTGTGGTCAGGAGGGTAGTGTTGCAGATCTTGCCACCCGTATTGCCGGCTCCTCCGATTTGTATCAGTGGTCTAGTCGCACCCCTTATAATTCGATTAATTTTATTACAAGTCATGATGGTTTTACTCTGGCTGATCTGGTTAGTTATAACGGTAAGCATAATGAGCGAAATGGGGAGGAAAATCGTGATGGAGATAACCACAATATCAGCTGGAATTCCGGGGTTGAGGGGCAGACGGATGTTGCCGAGGTTCTGGTTTTGCGTAAGAGGCGAGTTAAGACCATGGCGGTTCTCCTTATGTTATCTCAAGGCGTACCGATGCTTGTGGCGGGAGATGAGTTTGGTCGTAGTCAGCAGGGGAATAATAATGGTTGGTGTCAAGACAATGAGTTGAGTTGGCTTAATTGGCAGGATGCCAAATATAACAGTGGCTTACGCCTGTTTTTCACAAAACTTATCGCCCTGCGCAAAGGGCATAAGATCTTTAGGAGATGTGATTTTTTTGCCGATGATTCTGCCGGTCGTGAGGAAATCATCTGGTGGGGGGCGCAGGGAGAGGAGCAACGCTGGGATAGTGATGCCCGGAGCCTGGGGTTTATTTTGCAAGACCGTGCTGTGCAGGGGCCGGTGGATAATGATTTTCTTGTAATGGTTAACGGTGGTCTTGACTCTACTTTTTTCACCTTGCCACCCCTTGAAACCGGGCATTGGTGTCGTCTGATTAATACAGGTCTAAAGCACCCGGCAGATTTTGTTGAAGAATGTAAGGCTTTGCCGGTGGCAAAATCAGGTGTTACGGTTGCAGGGATGGTGGTCGTTGTCCTGATGTCCAAGAGGGGCAAGGCGTGACCTGTCAGGTTGAGCGTATTCTGTTTATTGGTGACTCTCTGATCGCTTTTTATGAGTGGCAGGAATATTTTCCCCAGTTTGACTGTGTTAACCTAGGAGTGCCAGGTGAAACAGTGGCTGGTTGGCAGGGGCTCACCGCGCAGGTTGGTGAGCGATATCCTGAGGCTCAGTACCTGGTAGTGATGCTAGGGACAAACAATATTTGCCAGCAGGATTATGGTTTCTTCGGTGATTACAGGACATTGCTGGATGAATTGCGCTGTTTGTATCCTGAGGGAAAGATTGTTGTCTGTTCGTTATTGCCCCATATCTTGCCATGGCTTGCCGAAACCGCAGTATCCCGGTTGAATGAAGCGTTGGCGCTACTGGTATACGAGCGGGGTGATGTGTTTCTTGATCTATATCCCCATTTTGTGGACCAAAGGCATAGCTGTTTCCTGGAAGATGGTGTCCATTTGGCGGAAATGGGGTATAGGATATGGTCTGATTTGCTGGCCACTGTTTTGGCTGGGAGTGGGGCAGAGGGCGGTTCAAGTTCGCCGGGGACGTAAATCTTCTTTTGCCGAGCTGTTGTTTCTGCTAGTCTAGGTGGTGATGTTGTGTGGTGGTTATAATTTGGTGAATGCTATCTGGGGTTACATTGTTTTACGGGTTACCAGTATATAAATAGGGGGTGTTATGTTTTTTGCTCAAGTTGAAAAAGAGAAGTTTCATGCGGTTATTTTTGTTGGACGCTTAAAGATTGAAGGGGTGATTCATCTCCTTCCCCAAGAACGGGTAACCGATTTTCTGGATTCTGCAGATACAGAGTTTTTACCTGTTACCTGCGCCACGGTCTACCATGTTGATAGTGGCGAAAAACTGCATTCGGCAAAATTTATGAGTCTCAATAAAAGAGAAATTCAGGTCATCTGTCCGGCTGAGGATGGCGCCGAAATGCCGGACTGTTAATAGAGATTTCCTGGAAGTTGTTTTGTAGAGATCTTTACCCTTGGGCATGTTTGCATGTTCAGGGGTATTTTTTTGTCGCGAGTGGGGGGGGAAATTTTACAAAACAGCAATAAGAGTGTCGTTTTTTTTTTCAATTTTGTAATATGATCCCCCTTTTGTAGGCAAGAGGCGCTGTTTTGGCGTGTCTGGCAGTTTTTTAATAAGTTTTATGTGAGTAGGATGGATATGGGTCAGGATAAGATAAGTCAGGAACTTGCAGATATAACCACGTTGTATGAGATTACCAAGGTGCTTGCGGGATCATTTGAATTACGTGAGTGCCTTGAGCAGATCATGGAAATTTTATCCGGCCAGCGGCAGATGCATAATGGGACTGTAACTATTATTAACCCGGTCACTGCCCAGCTTGAAATTGAAATAGCCTATGGTTTGACGGCTGAGGCCCGTAAGCGTGGGAAATATGAGGTGGGTGAGGGGATTACCGGCCGGGTTGTGGCCAATGGTTCGCCCATTGTCGTGCCTTCCATCAGCGATGAGCCTCTATTTTTGAACCGGACACGGTACCGTGGCGACTTGAACCTGAAACAGCAGATCTCCTTCCTCTGTGTCCCGGTGAAGCATGGTCAGCAGGTGATTGGCGCCCTTAGTGTTGATCGTGAGTATAAAAAGGGGCTTGATTTTGAGTCTGATTTACAGTTTCTGGCGATCATTTCCGGCCTTATCGCCCAGTCCGTGGTGCGTATTCAGGCTTTTGCTGAAGAAAAACGTAAACTTGTCAAAGAAAACAGCTCTCTCAAGCGCGAGTTGTCAGGCAAGTACCAGATTGGCAATATTGTTTCAAACTCCTCCAGGATGCGCGAGGTGTTTGAGATGATTCACCGAGTGGCTGAGTCCAATGCCACGGTTCTTCTGCGGGGTGAATCCGGCACGGGTAAGACCCTTGTGGCCAAGGCCATCCATTATAATAGTAAACGGGCCAAGCAACCCTTTGTGGTGGTGAACTGTTCGGCTCTGCCGGAGACACTTCTTGAAAGTGAGTTGTTTGGTCACGAGAAGGGTGCCTTTACCGGGGCCCATGCCGCAAAAAAAGGGCGTTTTGAGATTGCAGAGGGTGGCACGTTATTTCTGGATGAGATTGGTGAATTGAGCCAGACTGTGCAGATTAAGTTGCTCAACGTAATTCAGGATCGAGAGTTTCAGCGTCTTGGCGGTGTTGCCCCGGTGAAATGTGATGTGCGTATTGTCACGGCCACCCATGTCGACCTGGAAAAGGCGGTTGCGGCTGGTTCATTCCGGGAAGATTTTTATTATCGCCTCAACGTCTTTCCTATTTACTTGCCGTCACTGAGAAAGAGACGTACCGATATCCTGCTTCTTGCCGAACATTTTCTGGTGGAATATTGCAAGGAAAACAACAAGTCTATTTCGCGCATCTCAACACCCGCCATTGATCTTTTAATGCAGTATCATTGGCCGGGTAATGTTCGGGAGCTGCAAAACTGTATTGAGCGCGCCGTACTCATCTGTGATGAGGATGCCATCAAGAGTTTTCATTTGCCCCCGACCCTGCAAACCGCTGATAGTTCCACCAACAAAAATCCTCTGTCCTTTGCCGGGGCGGTGGAACATTATGAACGCGAGCTTATCGTTGAGGCCTTAAAGCATACCAATGGTAATCAGACCAAGGCCTCTAAATATCTTGATACCTCCCTGCGAATCATTAATTACAAGATTCACAAGTATGAAATTGAACCCAAAGAGTATAAGGTTGCCAGCTAGGAGCCGGTGGCGAGGGCTGGGCAAATGAATCTTCTTCTCCATACCTGCTGCGGCCCTTGCTCGGTGTATCCCATCGCCGAGCTGCAACAGCAGGGCCATGACATTACCGGTTATTTTTACAATCCCAATATTCATCCGTTTCGTGAATTTAAAAGGCGCCTTGCCTCCATGCGTTTATGTAGTGAGGGAAAGGGCATTTTTTGCGAATATGATACGGAGTATGGTCTGGTTAAGTATTTGCGCCGGGTAGTGTTCCATGAGGAGGAGCGCTGCGGACTGTGTTATGCGCTGCGCCTTGAGGAGGTGGCTCGGAAAACAAAGGAGCTTGGTCTTGACGGTTTTACCTCGACACTTTTGTACAGTCGCTATCAAAAACATAAGCTCATCTGCACTATTGCCGGTGAAATGGCGCAGAAATACGATGTCGAATTCTTCTACCAGGACTTTCGCGCCGGTTGGCAGGCCGGTATTGATGAGTCAATTACCCTGGATCTGTATCGTCAGCCCTATTGCGGTTGTATATATTCGGAACAGGAACGGTATGATAAGAGTAAACGCCGAAAAAAGGCTGGGAAGTAAGAGATGACCCTCATTGCCGTAAAGGATGTTCTGGAGAACCCTGAACGTATTGTCGTGGATTTACGTACCCCCGCTGAATACGCCGGCGGTCATATTCCGGATAGTGTGAATGTGCCTCTTTTTACCGATGAAGAGCGGGCCAGGGTTGGCACCCTGTACAAGCAGGCTGGGAAGGAAATTGCCTTTCAGCATGGGTTAAAGTTTGTTGGGCCACGGCTGGCTGAAATGACCAAGCGGATTCGTAATCTTGCTAAGGGGAGGCCGCTGGCTTTTTATTGCTGGCGCGGTGGCATGCGTAGTGAAAGTGTCTGCTGGTTGATGGGGCTTGGCGGTATGGACGTCAACCGTATCAGGGGAGGCTACAAGGCGTATCGCCGCTATATTCGTAACGCCTTCACGGAGCCTGCCAATATGGTTATTTTGGGGGGCTACACCGGGACTGGTAAGACTGACGTTTTGCTTGAGCTTGAACGCCAGGGGGTGCAGATTGTTGATCTGGAGGGGGTTGCTAACCACAAGGGGTCTGTGTTTGGTCATATCAATGAATCCCCTCAACCCACCTCGGAGCAATTTGAAAATAATTTGTTTGAGGTGTGGCAGCGTATCGATAAGAAACAGGTTGTGGTGATTGAGAACGAGTCAGCCTCGGTGGGCAGTGTATCTGTCCCCGAACCCCTATACCGGCAAATGCGTAAGGCGCCGGTAATCTCTATTTCGATTCCAATGGAAAAACGGGTTGGTCGCCTGGTGGGAGAGTATGGGGTGGATGATATTCAGGCGTTACTCGATGCCGTGGGTCGTATTGCCAAAAAGCTTGGGGGCCAGAAGAAGCAGATGGTGGAGACCTATATCCGAGCCCATCGTTTTGGTGAGGCGTGCGAGTTGCTCCTCGAATATTACGATAAGTATTATGAACGTGGCGTGCAGGCCCGAGATATTAACACCTATCAGTTTATTGATCTTAAAGGTGTGGATCTTGCCCATGATAGCGCCAGGGTTAAAGATTTGCTGGAGTCTTCATATTAGCCCTTGCCAGCCAAGGGCAACGGTAATATCACTTCTCACTTTACTATTTATATAGTCTGCCGTGCCCCGATGTTTTTAAAGGTCTCCCAGTCCGGCATTCCAAGTTCAGGGATCCAGTCGGTCCAGGAACCAGGGGGCTTTTGGCCGGATTTAAGGATGGCCAGGAGTTCTTCCGCTTTTGGGACGGCATTGGTGTCAGGGTAATTGTCCAGAAGGTATTCAAGTCGGGTGGCGGCCTGTTTTAATTTATCTGTTTTTATAAAGAAGTTTGCCACATACAACTCATGGTTTGCCAGAAAGTTTTCTGCGGCAATGGTCCTGGCTCTAGCCTCATCAATGTAGGGGGAGGTAGGATAGGTGCGGATAAGTCTGGAGAATGTCGAGATGGCGAGTTGAGCTGCTGAAGGGTCACGGTCAATGGTGGTGAGTTGTTTGTAATAGCTCATGCCGATCTGAAATTGGGTGTAGGGAATTGCTTCGTTGGTGGGGTGGTTCTGTTCAAATTCCTGGTAGCTGGTAATTGCCTCCGTGTATTGACCAAGGTAGAATTGGCAATCAGCTGTTTTAAGTTCTGCCATAAGGCTGTATTGACTGAAAGGAAAGCGATCCATCAGAATTTCAAAGTTTTTGAGGGCCGAACTATATTGGCCTGAATTGAAATTATCCATTGCATCTTTGGCCACATATTCAGCCGAAGGCGGGAGGTCTTCGCCCCCAAACCAGGAGCAAGCGGAGGTGGAGAGGGCGAGGAGGCAGAGGAGGGCAATGCAGAGTAGTTTTTTCATAAAATAAGGCGTTGGGGGGTAAGGCTTAAAGGTGAGAACTAAGGGGTGTAACAACATAAAGTCTTTGTACCGTGGAACCTTTTTTTATGCCATAAAAAAAGGTTCCACGGTTGTTTGTCTGGGGGCCTGTTTAATATGCGTTTTGGCGCAAACGTTTACTCTATTTCAGGTGAGCCAGATAATGTTCAGCCGAGAGGCAGGCTGTTGTGGCCTCGCCAACGGCGTTGGCAATCTGCCTGAAATTCTTGGAGATAAGGTCTCCGGCGGCAAAAACGCCGGGGACGGAGGTCAGCATCTCCTTATCGGTGATAATAAAACCGTTCTCTGTCTCAAGCTGGTCTAGGGGGATCATCTCATTATTTGGCTGGATGCCAATCAGAACAAAGACACCTTCAACTGCTAATTTTGACGCCGTGTCAGTTTTTACATTTTTTAGCTCAATCCCGGTAACCCCCGTATTGTCGCCGGTGATGGCGGTGGGGATGGTGTCCCAGATAAATTCGATTTTGTTGTTGGCAAATACCTTTTCCTGCAGAATCTTGGTGGCCCGTAGTTCGTCCCGGCGGTGGATAACATACACCTTGTCGGCAAATTTGGTGAGATGTCCGGCTTCCTGGATGGCGGTGTTGCCGCCACCGATAACCGCCACGGTGCGCCCGCGATAAAAGGGGGCATCACAGGTGGCGCAGTAGGATACACCCCTTGCGGCAAATTCGGCCTCTCCGGGGATATCGATATGGTTCGGCCTGGCTCCGGTTGCCAGGATAAGGGTCTTGCAGGTTAATGTCCCGCCCTCTTCAAGATGCAGGGTCTTGATATCGTGCTTGAGGTCCATGCCGATAATGGGAGTCTGTTTAATCTCAAGCTCAAAACGTTTGGCCTGGGCCGTCATCTTGTCGGCCAGATCAAAGCCTGAAAGGCCGTCTGGAAAACCTGGATAATTGTCGACCCAGTCGGTGTTAAGAACCTGACCGCCAGTGGCTCCTTTTTCAAGCAGGACAACGTCAAGTTTGGCACGGGCGGCATATAGCCCTGCAGTAAGTCCTGCCGGGCCGCCGCCAACGATAATGAGTTCATGGTCAATAGTCATAGGTGTACCGTAAGATGTAGTTTGGCATAAAAGGCAAAAAAAAGAAGCGAAACAGATGTTTCACTTCTTTTTTTTAGACTGTGGTCAATGGTGAGAATCTTATTTGTCCATCATCGCCTTGAGCTGGGGTTTGCCCACCGCCCCGGTAACCTGGTCGGCTACTTCGCCATCTTTAAAAAAGATCAGGGTTGGGATGGCACGAATACCATATTTGCCTGGGGTCTCTGGGCTGTCATCCACATTCATTTTGCAAATTTGCACCTTGCCATCATACTCGTCAGCCAACTCATCAATCATAGGGCCTATGGCCTTGCATGGTCCACACCAGGGGGCCCAGAAGTCCACGAGGGTTGGTAGGGCTGCCTTAAGGACTTTTTCGTCAAAATCGGCATCAGATACTTCTGTAATTTTGTCACTAGCCATGGGATGTTGCTCCTTAAAAAAAGTAAAATATATGAAGTTTATATATAAAAAACGGGGTTCGTTTAGGCTGTTGCTTTGTAAGCTTCCACGTGAACAATATTTCAATGTTACAGGTTACAATCTGCAAAAACAAGGAAAAATAACGTGTTTTCTGAGATAGATAAAAAAATAGCAGGTGGAGGAGTATGTAGATGTTAAGTGCGTAATTTTGGTGGGTTAGGTGGGTTTATAACCGTGATCTTCTTTTCTTTTTGATAAATAAATTGCAAATTTAAAACAAGTGTTTTAAATGTTTGTATGAATGGTGTATGATGGGTAACGCTTTTTGAGAACTTCGTGGCGTGGCGCTCCTCTGTTTGGAGTTGAGTGCTAAGGCCTTTTTTTGATGAGAATATTTACATGGAAACAAAAGCACAGATGCCAACCAAGACTAAAATAATGAAAGCTGCGGAGGAGTTGTTTGCTCATTCAGGCTTTCATCACACCACCATGCGGGCCATAACTGCGAGTGCCGGAGTGAACTTGGCGGCAATCAATTATCATTTTGGTTCAAAGGAGTCGCTTCTTGCTGCTATTTTTGATGCGTATTTGAAACCAATCAATGCCGAGCGGGTTAGGCGATTAACCGAGGTGGCAGAAAAAGCCAGAATGACTAGTGTTATTCCTGATCTTGAGGAGGTGATGCGCGCCTTTTTGGAGCCAACTCTTGTCCTGTTTCTTGAAGGTGCCGGTGCTGAACATTTCAGGATCATTATTGGTCGGGCAATGAGTGAGCCGAACCAGGCTGTACGCCGGATTTTCCTAAAACGGGTGATGCCGGTTATTGATATTTTGCTTGGGCTGCTTCAGCAGTCTTTGGTTAAGTCAAGTCAGTCCGAGGTAGCGTGGAAGTTACGTTTTGCCCTCGGTGCCATGAGTCACACCCTTTCCAGTCATGCCCACCATTCCCCCTTTGCTATGGGGGACTCCAAGGAGCCCTCCGAAATCGTAGAAATGCTTATTGTTTTTATCATTAAAGGGATGCAGGAATGAACAGGATCATTGCAATAATAGGGCTTTGTTTTTTTGGTGTCCTTTTTGGCTGTGCGCTCCATGAGCCGCAAAGCCAAAAAGTGACATCCTTTGCCGACTCCTATATGCAGAGTTCGGCAGTTATTGCTGAGGGCCGGGTCACTACCCACCGCTGGTGGGAGATGTATGGCGATTCAAAGTTAAATGAGCTTATGGCGCGTGGCTTTGCCGGGAATCTTGATCTGGAAATTGCCTGGGCCCGTTTGCAACAGGCGCGGGCGTTAGAAGCAGTTGCCGGGGCTAGTCAATTTCCCGATATAAATGGTACTGGTGGCACTGGGCGCTCCCAGTCCACCCCTAGTCTTTCAAGCTATCAAAATCACCAGCTATCGGTGGCGGCAAGTTATGAACTTGATGTGTGGCATAAGCTTGCAAATTAACGTAATAAGTCCTCCTTTTTGCGACGAGCATCTGTAGAAGATCTGAAGGCTGTGTATGTCAGTCTTTCTGCCCGGATAGCCGAGGCCTATTATTTGATTCTGGAGTTGCGGGCTAAGATTGTTTTAAATAGACAAATTATTGATTTTTTTGAGAAAACAGTGGAACTTGTTAGGTTGCGCTATGAGCGCGGGGTGGTGCCAAGTCTCGATTTGTACCAGGCGCGCCAGAATCTGCTAAGTGCCAGGGCCGATATGCCAGTTTTTGAGAGTGATCTGGTGCATGCCGAAAACAGTCTTGCTCTCCTGCTTGGCTTCAGGCCGGGGCAGGCGGATATGGGTGATTTCACAAGTTTACCTGATGTTGAATCTTCGTATGTTGCCGGTCTGCCATCAGAGCTCCTTGCCAGGCGCCCCGATGTGGAGGCGGCTTTTCAACGTTTGCAGGCAAGTGATGCGGATATTGCTGTGGCTATCGCCGAACGTTTTCCAAGTTTTAGCCTTACGGCGGATTATGGTAGTCGAACAACGGATCTATCTGATCTCTTGCAAAATCCCAATGTCTTTTGGAATGTGCTTGCCGGGGTGAGTGCGCCTCTCTTTGATGGTGGTAGGCGTAGGGCCAATGTTGTCTATAAAGAGGCTCTGTTTCGTGAACGGCTCGCCGGATATCACCAGAGCGTAATCAGGGCCTTTGCAGACGTTGAGGACAGCCTTGCTCGGGAGCGCGGAACGGATAATAGGTATATTGAGTTGCTCGCCTATAAGGAGGTTACAGAGGCTACCCTGCGTCTTTCCCTGCAACGCTACAGGTTTGGGGTGGATACCTTCTTGCCGGTACTCACAGCTCAGGCCAGCCATTCCAGGGCGCTTATGGCAGTGATTACGGCAAAACGTAAAAAAATATCAAGCCGTATCCAGTTGGCCCGCGCCTTGGGCGGGTCTTGGATGGTGGATGAAATAGCGCCAGAGCAAAATAGTAGTGGGGACACATTATGAAAAATATGCAGAAGTTAAACAGGGTTATCCTCGTGCTGGTCATCCTTGGTCTTGCGGTTTTTGTGACCAGAAAGATGGTAGCCCATAAGGAGCGCCCCAAACGGCTGATCCACGAAAGTAACGGCGCTGTGGTGCATGTGGTAACGGTTAAACGTGCCAGTCTGAATTTGCAGGTGTCAGGGACTGGTCTGGTCAAGCCATTGCGGGAGGTTGCTATTGCCCCCCAGGTGTCAGGGGCTGTTGTCTATACTTCTCCGCGCCTGGTTCAGTCAGGATTTTTTAAAAAGGGGGAGGTTCTTTTTAAAATTGAAGATACGGATTCCAGGCTGACCCTCGAACAGGCCAAGGCTGATCTGGTTAAAAGTAAACTTGAACTTGCCAAGATCAAGGGGCAGGCCGAAATTGCCTTAAAGGAGTGGCAACTGCTCAACGAAGGCGAGGCAGAGCCACAGCCACTGGTGGTATATAAACCGCAACTTGCCAGTGCTATGGCGATGGTTTCCGCCGCCAGGGCTAAGGTTAAACGGGCCGAGCTTGATGTACAACGAACCACAGTTACAGCCCCCTTTAATTGTTTTATTCGCAGTAAAGATGTTGAGATTGGGCAGTATGTTCGGGTGGGAAGTGTGGTGTTGAACCTTGTGGGTACAGACCAGGCTGAGGTTTTGGTTCCCTTGACACTTGCAGATATTGCCGTTGTGGCCGTTCCTGCTAAGCTTGGGGCAAAAGGCGAAGTTCTGAGGCAAGGTTCCCCGGTGATCATCCGTTTAAATGTTGGTGGGGATTGTCATGTCTGGCATGGGACCATCGCCCGGCTTGCGGGTGAAGTTGATCCTGCAAGTCGAATGCTCGATGTGGTGGTGCTGGTGGATGACCCCTATGTCCTGAAAGAAAAGACCCGCCATAGTATGGCCCTTGCCATGGGGAGTTTTGTGATGGTGGAGATTGAGGGGCGCAAGTATGATGATGTGGTGAGTATTCCGCGTATGGGTCTGCGCGATGAATCCACGGTGTGGATTGCCGCACCTGATTCAACCTTGGAGGTTCGCCCTGTTGCGGTGCTTCGTAAAAATCAGGAGAGCGTGATTGTTCATGGCGGTCTTGAAGATGGGGAACAGGTCATCATTACTCCCTTGCGCGGTGCCTCACCGGGGATGAAGTTACGTGTTCAAGGGCAAGATTCCCTTGCTGGAGATAAGTCATGAAGTCGGCAATTCGCTGGATGGCGGATAATCATGTGGCTGCCAACCTCTTTATGTTTTTTTTCATTGTTGGCGGTGTTGTGGTTAGCTTTCAGATCAAGCAGGAGGTGTTTCCTGATATTGCCCTGGATTATATTCAGATTCAGGTCGTTTATCCCGGTGCCGGGCCTGAAGAGGTAGAAGAGGGGATCATTCTGAAGATTGAGGAGAATCTCACCGGTATTGAGGGTATTAAGGAGCTACGTTCCACCGCATCTGAGGGGTTTGCCTCGGTGATGGCCGAGTTATATCCAGGTGAGGATCAGGATGTTGTTCTTCAGGAGATAAAAAGTGAGATTGACCGAATTGTCACCTTTCCCGGTGACGCTGAAAAGCCTGTGGTTAGTAAGATCATGCGAAAAAAAGAGGTGCTCAGCCTCGCGGTATATGGCGATATTCCTGAGCGCTCCTTACGGGAGATTGGCGATGATGTCCGTGACGAACTCCTGACCCTGCCAGCCATCACCCAGGCAGAGATCAAGGGTGTCCGCCCCTATGAGATATCCATTGAGATTAGTGAAGAAAACCTCCAGCGCTATAAACTTACCCTTGATAAAGTTGCTCAGCGAATTCGTCAGGCCTCCCTCGATTTACCCGGGGGCACCATTAAGACCAGTAGTGGCGAAATTCTGGTGCGTACCAAGGAGCGTAAGTACACCGGAGCCGAGTATGGCCAGATTACGATATTGACTGAGGCCGATGGTCGTGAGGTGTTATTATCTGATATTGGTGTGGTTAGGGATACCTTTCAGGATACCGATGAAACCTCATACTTTGATGGCAAACCGGCGGTGATGATTGAAATATACCGGATCGGGAACCAGACGCCCACCGAAATTTCAGAGGTTGTTTATCAATATGTGCAGGAAAAATCCGGCAATCTGCCTGGCTCGGTTAAGCTTGCCGTGTGGAAGGATCGCTCGGAGGCGTTGCAGTCGCGGATAACTCTGCTTATCAATAATGGTCTTCTTGGCCTCTGCCTGGTGCTTGTGGTGCTTGGTCTGTTTTTGGAGTTTAGGCTCGCCATGTGGGTAATGATGGGTATTCCCATTTCCTTTTGTGGGGCTTTTCTGCTTATGCCCACAGTGGGTGTCTCCCTTAATATGATATCCCTTTTTGCCTTTATTATGGCCCTCGGGGTGGTGGTGGATGATGCCATTGTCGTGGGGGAGAATGTCTATAGTCATCGGCGAATGGGCAAGTCTCCTTTGCAGGCTTCGGTGGATGGAGCCTATGAGGTGGCGGTACCCGTGGTGTTCGCTATTTTAACCTCGGTGGCAGCCTTTGTCCCATTGCTCTATGTCTCAGGGCATATTGGTAAGTTTGTCGATACCATTCCCAGGGTTGTAATTCTTGTTCTGGTGGTCTCTCTCTTTGAATGTCTCTTTATTCTGCCGGCCCATCTGGCTCGGCAAAAGAATCGTAAACCCTCTTCTTTTCTTCCGTTTAGAAAGATTGGCGCATGGCGGCAGGCGTTTGGCAAGGGGCTTATGGCCTTTATCAACACCCCCTATCGGCAATTTTTAAACAGGTGTATGCGGGAGCGGTATATTACCCTGGCTGTTGCCCTTGCCGTCCTCATGCTCACGGTGGGGCTTGTAAAGGGGCGCATCGTTAAGTTTGATTTTATGCCCAAGGTGCAGTCTGACACAATCAAGGTGAAGCTTGAGATGCCACCCGGTACTCCAATCACCAAAACTCGTGAAATACAGGAGATGATTGAGAAAAAGGGGAGGTCTACCATTGCTCATTTTGACGGGGAGCTTGCGGACGGCGGTTCTATTTTGCGCCATTATTATTCCACTGTTGGCAGCGGAGGATCAAACCTTGCCCAGATGTCTTTATTTTTGATCTCCAGTGAGGATCGTGTTGTTGGTTCCAGTGAGGTTGCCGAGTATTGGCGTAAGTCGGTGGGGGAGGTGGCTGGGGTGGAGTCCCTGTCCTTTGAGAATAATCTGGTACACATGGGTGCCAACATTGATATTCGCTTAAGTCACAAGGATTATCATGTGCTGGAGGTTGCTGCCGCTAAGGTGCGCCAGGTTCTGGAAGAGTATCCCGGTGTTGGTGATATTACCAATAGTCTTTCCCGGGGCAAAAGGGAGCTTAAAATCACCCTAAATGCCCAGGGCCGAACCCTGGGTATCACCGAAGAGGATCTTGGTCGGCAGTTGCGAGGTGCTTTTTACGGCGCTGAAGCTTTGCGTCTGCAACGGGGGCGCGATGAGGTGAAGGTGATGGTGCGCTACCCTGAGAAGGATCGGCAGTTTCTGTGGAATCTTGAAACCATGCGTATTCGCACGCCGTCGGGTGGTGAAATCCCCTTGATGCAGGCTGCCTCGGTGATTGAGTCCAGGGGTTTTAGTCAGATTAACCGGGCTGACCGTAAGCGGGTAACTAACCTGACCGGCTCGGTTAATAAGAGAATAGCCAATAGCGGGGCTATTCTCGAAGAGGTGGAGCGGGATGTGCTGGCAAAGCTTAAATCAGACTATCCCGGTTTGACCTACGATCTTGAAGGCGAATCCAAAGAGTCCCGGGAATCGCAGATGTCCATGCTGACAGGATTCGGTATGGCAATGCTTGTAATCTACGGTCTGCTGGCCATTCCACTGCGCAGTTATGCCCAGCCATTACTCATCATGGTGGCAATTCCCTTTGGGGTTGTCGGGGCCATCTGGGGTCATCTCATCACCGGCTATGATATGGCTATTATGTCCATGTTCGGTATTGTTGCCCTGGCCGGGGTGGTGGTGAACGATTCCCTGCTTTTGATTGACTTTATCAACCAGAAACGCAAAGAGGGTATCGTGGTGAAAGAGGCTATTGTTGAGGCTGGAATGCGCCGGTTCCGTCCCATTCTCCTGACCAGTCTTACCACCTTTTTTGGTCTGGTACCCATTATTCTCGAAACCAGTACCCAGGCCCAGTTCCTGATTCCCATGGCTATCAGTCTTGCCTTCGGTATTTTGTTCGGCACGGTGATCGCCCTGGTGCTGGTGCCAGCGCTATACCTTATCTTTGAGGATATCAAGGGATTGTTTGTTACGCCGTAGCTGTTGGTGCTCTGGCTAATCAGGTTTCACTATGTCCTTCGACATAGTTGTCGACTCTTTTACTTCAAGTGTCGATGTTCAGCTGGGGGATAGCGTTGCTTTACCATTGGTGTAATTGGAATTATTCTAGTTGTTACAGTATGTTATGTGGGGAATGATGGGGCTGTTATACTTTTTTATTTATTGGCATGGCAGATGCAATTTGAATTGGCACGTGAGAAGTATAACCAGGAAGAATTGATCTGGAGTAAGATCTGTTTTTTCTACAGAAAACATTTTAATTGGAGGAATAGACATGAAATCATTATTAAGCGCGGTGGTCGGCCTTGCCCTTGGAGCACTTCTTTTTACAGTGCCAATGGCTGGTGCCGTTGCTGGTGATGGAACTGGACCTGATGGCAAGGGGTGCCCTAAAATGGAAAACGGCGGTCAGGGCAATGGTAAGATGATACAGGGTAAGGGTATGGGTTGCGGTTGTTGTGGTAAGATGAAGAACGGTAAGGGCGTGGGTTTTGTTGACGCCGATGGTGATGGTATCTGTGATCACTATGCCAAGGCCATGGCTAATAATAGCGGTAAATGCAAGGGCCAGGGGGCAGGTTTTGTTGATGCCGATGGTAACGGTATCTGTGACCACCATCCTGATAACGCCAAAACGCAAGAAGGCGCAAAATAGGCTCATTGCTGAATCTTTTAGTCCGGAAGGCTCTGGTCTCCGGACTAAAAGAGGCTGATGGTGCGCCGGAAAAAAGAATGTGAAGATGATGATTCCCAAAGTCTTTTGCATAACAGCATTTCTTGTGCTGTCTTTGGCTACGTTTGCTTGCGCTGACTATATCCAAGGCCATGTGGTTTTAGTTGATCGCCAGCAGGGGGTGGTGGATATTGTTTTATGTGAGACCTGTCCGGAGGGGAAAACATGCGTTGTTGATTTATCAGAGCATATGAAGACCCATGGTTCCGAGCCCGTAATTATCAGGGTTGTTGTCGCTTGGATTCCCCGCTGTTTGCGGGTTGGTACTATGGCTTTTGCCCGCGGTGTGTATTCGGCAGACGATAGGAGTCGTTTTGAGGCCGTTGAAATTTTTCCCCGTAAGCGCATGGGTGGTAGGGATGACACCGGAGTTCGTTCCCGTTTTCGTAATCATCGGGGACAGCAAGGGGCACCATGAACAATAAGTCTTCGCTGAAAAAGGTTTGGTCATGGAAGGTGAATCTTTTGATGATTACCTGGCTTGCCGGGGGGGTGTTGGTCTACTCCCTCATTCAGGTCTATCAGCTGCGCTACACCCTGAATCAACATCTGCTTGAAAATCGTGATATGGTTATTCGCACCGTGAATCGTCAGATTCAGCAGGGTATGGCGGCTGAAGAGGCCCTGAATGAGACCATTGCCCTGTTTCTTGCCAATACCGCTCGTTTTATCCATACACTCAATCAGGTGGAGCCGTTTTCGGTGTCAGAGCTTGCCAGTTACGCCGATGAAAATGGTTTGACAGGGGTTCTTATCCTTGACCCTGCCGGTGGACAGATTCAGGGGCCGCCTCAGTGGTATGCCGATCCAATCCAAACCGTTGCCACCAGCCGTCTCTGGAAAAATCCCCAGGCGGGGGAGGTCGTTTTCTTTTGGCCGGCTCCAAAAGGGGGCATGGTTGTACTCGGTTTTCCCGATCGTCAGTTTACCAAGCTGCATCGGCAGTTTGACTTGGTTGAAATTTTAAATCACCTCTCCTCATCTCCTGAAATCAACTTCATCGAAATTAGAAAGCCTATGACTAGGTATACTGCAGAGGGGAGAGGTGTGATCATTGAGACAATCCCTGTGAATGGTCACGAGGTGGTTGTTGGTTTTGATACCAGTCGGTATGAAGAGCGGGTTGCCAAGGTATGGCATGATTTTTTTCTCTACGGGTTACTGCTCGGTGGTTTTGGGCTTTTCCTCTCCTATCTTCTTTATAAATATCAAAAACATTATTTTGTAAAAATCCAGAATTTTGAGCGGGTCCTAGCGCGGGAGCAGGAGGATGCAGCCCTTGGCCGAGCTGCCGCCACCATCGCCCATGAGGTTCGTAATCCGCTCAATGCCATTGGTTTGGGATTGCAACGTATAAGTTTTGAGGCGGATCTGGATGGGGAGCAAGAGAACCTTGTCTCGGCAATGGGTGAGGCGTTGCGCCGAACCAATACCATTGTTGAGGGGTTGCTCAACTATTCCCGTCCCTTGGAGGTAACGAGTAAGTGGTGTGATTTGGACAAGGTCTTGACCCAGGCGGTGCTTCTGCGTGAGCCCCAATGCCGTTCTTGTAAGATTGATCTGCGTTTTAGTCCTGGCTGCACAGCTCAGGTGCTGCTGGATAAGGATCTGTTTTGTCAGGTAATTGACAATCTGCTTAAAAATAGTATTGAGGCACAATCCTCAGGGGGCTGGATTACAGTTACCAGTCGCGTGGTGGATAGCTGGGTGCGGATCCGGGTGCAAAACCCCGGCTTTGACAAGGGTAGTGAAATTGCCCAACTTGCGGAGCCCTATTTTACGGGGAAAACAAGGGGTAGTGGTCTGGGGCTTGCTATCTGTGCTAAAATTATTCAGGCCCATGGGGGGAAACTTCTCTTCAAGGAGCCGGAGGCTGGGGTGTTGCAGGTTGATGTGATGCTACCGCAATTTGGTTAATCTGTGCAAGGTAAGCAGTAACGCGTGATACAGGTTGCGATTCGTTCCCGTTGAATTGGTTTACGGATAACCTCGAGAACACTGTTGTGTTGAACAATGGACAGTAGCTCGGCTAGGGACTGAACAGCGGTTTGGACAACAATATTTGCCGGGCCTGTAAGGTTACCAAGGGCGCGGTTTTTCTCAACGATGGCAATAAAATGATTACCATCAACTTCTGGCATCATGATATCCAGCAGTACAAGGTCGAATGGTTCGGTGAGGTAGTGATAGATTGCCTCCGTAGCTGAGTCTATAGCGGTAATTTCGATATCTGGATGAAAGGACTTGATGAATTCAACCAGCAGGGTACGGTTGACCAGTTCGTCGTCAACCACCAGGATACGGACATCCTTAGCCTGCTTTTTTTTGGGGCGCTTACTATTTTTCTTGTCAGTGAAGGGGGTGAAACGCGCTATAATATTGTGGCTTTCCTGATTGGCAAAATCATTGTTGTTAAGTTCACCGATCTGATCAATCAGCATGATGGTGATGTTGATCAACTCTGCCGGTGTTTCTTGGTGTGTCTTGGCGGCAAAGCTATCTGCAGCAAGGGAGAGGACAAGACTTGCATTGTCAAGATTAAACAACTCGGCCACGCCTTGTAGGGTGCGGAGGGTGCCAACGGTTGCTGTTCTCAAAGCGGTATCTGCGGGGGATTGCTCCAAGGCTAGAAGGGTTTGCTCGGCCTCGGTGAGAAAAACATCGGCTTCGTCCTGGAATTCAATGGATGATGACATTTAAAAGTCCTTTGGGGCAGTTGTTGAGAACCTAAAGTATTAGTTTCGTAACAAGTATATCTTATTTATTGTAAGGATTTCAAACTGAAAGTGGTGTCTGGTTGTGTTTTGGCTAGAGTGTTTTTTTTATCGTGTCTTATCGGGGGGATAGCCCATGAAAATATTGATTGTTGATGACGAGGAGATGCAGCGGGATATGCTCCAGGGCTTTTTGTTAAAGCAGGGGTATGGGGTAGAGACTGCCTCCGGTGGCGATGAGGCCATGGTTCTTTTTGACCAGAATGGTTTTGATCTCGTCTTGCTCGATCATCGTATGGACGGCATGAATGGCGATGAACTCCTGGCGCATTTAAAGAAAAAAAATCCTCTGGTTCGGGCCATTATGATTACGGCTTACGCCAGTGTTGATACGGCGGTACGGGTGATGCGTCTTGGGGCCGATGATTTTCTGGAAAAGCCTGTTGATCTTGCTAATTTACTGGCAAAGATTGAGGCGATTAACCAAGAGCTTGCCATTGATGAGGAGGCCAGTGAGGTCGTAGATGTTCTAACTGAGCAGGAGTTGCCACTCCAGGTGATTGGTGAGTCGAAGGGGATGAAGGAGTTGTTGTCACTCGTCCACCGCATGTCCCAGACCCCCTGGACGGTACTGGTGCGGGGTGAGACCGGGACGGGTAAGGAATTGATCGGTCGTTTACTGCACCTCCTCTCCCCCCGGAAAGATCAGCCCTTTGTTGAATTAAACTGTGCGTCAATTCCGGAGAATCTGTTTGAGTCGGAGTTGTTTGGTCACGAAAAGGGTTCCTTTACCGGTGCTGACTCTGCTCGTAAAGGTAGATTTGAACTGGCTGATGGTGGAACCCTGTTCCTTGATGAGGTTGGTGAATTACCCCTGTCTCTTCAGGCCAAGTTGCTGCGGGCTTTGCAGGAAAAACAGATTAGTAGGGTGGGCTCCGAGCAAGCTATTTCCATTGATGTAAGGGTGGTCACCGCCACCAATCGCGATCTGAAAAAAATGACTGAGGATGGGTTGTTTCGAGAAGATCTCTACTACCGCCTAAATGTGTTGGAGCTTGAGATTCCACCCCTGCGCTACCGAAAGGAGGACATCCCCCTTCTTATTGAATTTTTCCTTGTAAAATACAGCTTTCGCCCCACCGGCTTTAGCCGGGAGGCGGTTGATGCCCTGATTAAATATCAATTTCCTGGTAATATTCGTGAGCTTGAGCATCTGGTTCAGCGGGTTATTACCCTGGCTAGGAGTTCAACCATCGGTATTGCCGACCTTCCCCTTGAAATAAGGATGGGGCAGGCCGCAAGTCATGGTGATCTAGGCTCCCGCCTGGATGATATGGAGAGGGAGATGATTGTGGAGGGTTTGAAACAGTATGACTGGGTACAGACCAGGGCTGCGGAGTCTTTGGGCATCAGTGAACGGGTGCTGCGCTATAAAATGGCTAAACATGGTATTCGCAAAGGTGGCCTATCTGCAAAATAATCGTGACCAATGGCGCCGAGTGGTTTACAAATCTAAAAAACTTGGGCGTTGTTTGCGTCTCGGCGGTGAGAAAATAGTTTGCCAATGTCGTTTGGGCAGCTATCACTGCCATCACTAAAAAAATATCAAAAGGAAACAAGATGTCTGAAACAATAGAAGACTTGACCATTGACTGGGAAGAAGATGGGATCATGACCTGTAAAGAGCTGGATAAGATTGTCCTGACCAAAGGTGCCTGGTCCACCATTATTTACCGCTACCAGCAATGGGATAAGAAGAAGGAAGAGTATGGCCCGGATCGCTACACGATCAGGCGTTACCAAAAATATCAGGGTGAGTACAAGCCTAAGAGTAAGTTTAATATTTCAAGTGCAGCCCAGGCCGAGAAGATTATCGAGGCGTTGCAAGGCTGGCTGAAGTAGGGCTTGTGAGAAGTGAGAAGTGAGAAGTGAGAATTCAGGAGTCGAGAAGAGGCCGCATTGTCTTTTTAACTCCTGATTTTTTATAATAGGGGGCCACTTAGCGCAAGTGGCAGATTCCTATAAATTTAACGTTTTGGCCACAGAATCCACGGAAAACACAGAATATTTTTTCCGTGGATTCTGTGGCTAAAAGAAAAGCTGTAATGTTTGGCTAAATAATTCCGTTTTTTTGTAGTTTACTTGTGCTAGGTGTATATTCCCCCCCCCCTTATAACTTGACCCTACCACTTCCTGTCCAGCCAGCCTTCCGTATCTCCCGGCTGAGTTGGGCGGTGATCTCCCATTTGTTAAGGGGGCTTATCAGATATAACCCATCCACAAAGTTGGCGATGTCATCCATGAGTTTCCTGGTGTAATCCAGGGCGCATTTACGTTGGTCTTCGACCTTGTCATACTGCCAGAGCTTTTTACGTAGCGATTCAGGGATGGAAATGCCCGGTACTTCATTATGGAGAAACTCGGCGTTGCGGGCTGAAATCAGCGGGAAGATTCCCGGCAGGATAAGTACGTCAAGATGGCTGACTGCCTCCATCATCTGTTCAACCTCTCGAGAGTCAAAGAGGGGCTGGGTCATGACAAATTTAAGACCAAGTTCCACCTTGCGTTCAAGTCTTCTTATTTGGACATCTGGGCGCGATGGCCTGAATGAAAATGCGCCACCAATGGAAAAATTGGTGGCCTCTTTCATCTCTTTGCCTGCCATGTTCTTGCCGTTGTTAAATAGGTCAATCATCCGCAGAAGACCAAAGGATTTCACATCAAAAACGCCACTGGTTCCTGGTTGATCAGATGAGGTTGCCGGATCGCCGGTGATGCCCAGAATACCGCCAATACCAAGGAGGTGCGCCCCCATTATTTGGGATTGCAGGCCGAGAATATTGCGGTCACGGCAGGTGAGGTGGATAATGGTCTGGGTGTCGAGTTCCTCGCTGATCAGATGAGCGAGGGAGAGGTTGTCGGCCCGCAGGATAGCCAGGGGGTTCTCGCCGAGGGAAATAGCGTCAGCGCCACTTTCCTTGATGGCTCTTGCGCCCTCAAGGACGCCGGTGACATCGAGATGGGTGGGCGGGTCAAGTTCAACCACAATGGGCATTCTGCCCGGCGATAACGACTTCAGAAACTGGCCTGTTTTAGAGTTTGAAACAATCTTTTCCGTGCCCTTGCTGTCGCCCTGAACATCCGCTGAGCGTTGCAGGGGGCGGCGTTTGATTTTTAGCTGTTGCCTGAATTCGTTTATATGGGTTGGTGTGGTGCCGCAGCAGCCGCCGACCAGACGTGCGCCAAACTTAATCATTTCTGCCAGAACCTTGACCATATAGGCCGGTTCGGCGGGATAGACCATACGGTGGCCAACAATTTCAGGGAAACCGGCGTTGGGGAAGGCGGAGAGTGGTGCCTTGTCTCGCAGGGGCGAGAGGTGTTCCATGGCGGTTAGGAGTGATGAGACACCACGCCCGCAGTTGCCCCCGATTACATTGGCACCAGCGTCCAGAGCGGCCGTGCCACAGGTCAGGGCATCGATACCGGAACTGGTCTTGCCGCGGGATGGATAGGCCATTTGGGCAATTATGGGGATATCGGAGAGGGCGCGGGCGGTGCGGATGGCGGTGATTAGTTCATCAAGATGGGTGAAGGTCTCAAACAGGAGTACGTCCACCTCGCTTTCCAGAAGAATGGTAATCTGTTCCTTGAAAATATCAGCCAGCGACTCTAGGTTACGCTCTTCATCGGTGAAAATCTCAAGCCCGGTGGGGCCGATGGAGCCTGCCACATACACGTCTTGCCCAGCGGCTCTTTTGGCAAGAGTCACCCCGGTCTGATTAATCTCCTTAAGCTTGCCCTCAAGCCCTGCGGACTCAAGTCTTGCCCGGTTGGCCCCGAAGGTGTTGGTTTCGATCAGTTGGCTACCTGCCCTGATATACTCCTCATGGATGGAGTAGATTAGGTCAGGTTCGCTGATATTCAAACGTTCAATATCCTTACCAAGTTCAATGCCTTTGCCGTAGAGATAGGTGCCGATGGCACCATCGCCAAGGAGGATTTTGTTTTGCAGGTAGTCAATAAAGTCAGGTTTCATAGTTTTTTTTTGTGCGTGGGTTGCGGGCGGATGCGATGGGTCAACATACCATAGATGGCATGTTTAATCACGGTTGGGTGTTGTGATTCTGATTCCGGTTCCTGGACGGTATTGGCCGTCTCTATCTTTGCGCCCGTTGATTGAAATGCCGGTGGCTTTTCGTGGTTGTTGGTAAGGCTCTGTCTTTTGCCTATTGCGGCGGATTTTTTGGGATTCAGGCGTAATAATTTTAACGGCAGTTTCGGGTATAGCAGGCGCTTTCTTATTCTTGACGGTTTTTGAGATGATTGGTTTGGGCGGGGTGGTAACCTCTGTTGTCAGAGGGGTTGGTTCATCCCGCATGCCGAAAAAGAGGGTGGCAATGATGATGAGTAGAATTGCGCCACCAATATAGAGGGCGGGGGATGGGCGTATGGTCTGGTTCTGGGGGCGGCGGTTTTGGCTCAAAATGGTTTTGTTGGTGGCCTTGTCCGTGATTTGCCGCGGCATGGTGGTGTGGGGCGGGATCTTCTCGAAGGCAAGCAATAACGCTTTTTTTAACTCGGAGGCTGAGCCAAAGCGCTTATTTGGTCGTTTTGATAATGAGGTGCGGAGCAAGGTGTCGAGCTTTTGGGGGAGCTGGTCATTGATGTTGGAGGGGTGGGGCGGATGTATGTTCACCACCTGATGCATGATGAGGGACATGGTCTCGCCGGTGAACGGTTTCAGGCCGGTCAAGAGTTGGTACAGGATTACGGCGGCCGAAAACAGATCGGTGCGATGATCGACCTTTTCTCCGGTGAACAGTTCCGGCGCCATATAGGCGGGAGTGCCCATGATGGTGCCGATCTGGGTGAGGTTTGATGACTCCATCCTGGCGATGCCAAAATCCATAATCTTGATCTGCCCGTCACTTGTGAACACCAGATTGGCTGGTTTGATATCCCGGTGGGTTACGTTATGGGTGTGGGCGTAATCAAGCCCTGCGAGCAGTTGCACCATGAAGTCTTGCACCTGACCGATAGTGAGTTGGTCGTGGAGCATGATCTCCTGCAGGGTGCGGCCTGAGACATACTCCATGGAGATGAAGGCGGTATCCTCATCTTCGCCATACTCATAGACCATGACGATATTGGCGTGGCTCAGCTTTCCCGCTGCCTGTGCCTCGCGTTTGAAGCGGGCCATGGCCTCCTGCTGTTCATTGTCGTCAAAGCTTGTTTTACTAATGACCTTGATGGCCACCGTCCGGTTGATGATTGGATCGTGTCCCTCATACACCATACCCATGGCCCCCCGACCAAGGGGTTTTGTAATGGTGTATTTGCCAATTTTTTCAGGATGAGATGGCGACATAGTTGGGTCTGGGAGTTTTGTTTTACATTCAGGTGCTTTGGCTCAGTGTAGCATAAAAAAGGACTAAATTTACGGTTTATCTAAAATGCCAGGGCTGACATCCCCTGTCCATGTGGTGTCATAAACAAAGCCCGGACTGGTCGGCATCATGGGGTGTGCCTGGTTGTCTGGAGAAATCACTGCCGGTTGGGTATTGATAAATTCGCAGTTTAAACTCCGGGATAATGGCAAGGAGATGGTCAAAAATGTCGGCCTGGATCGCCTCATACTGAGTCCAGCGGGTGTCGCTGGTAAAGACATATATTTGCAGGGGCAAGCCCTGTGGCGTTGGTTGCAAGTGGCGGACAAGAAAGGTCATGTCCGGGTGAATCTGGTTGTTTTTTTTAAGGTATGCCTCAATATAGGCCCTGAATAGACCAAGATTTGTTTGGTGGCGACCATTGATGTTTGAACTGCTTATGGTCTTGTTCATCTCGTTAATCTCAGTTTCTTTTTGGGCTATGTAGGGCGAGAGTATATCGATCTGGCGGAGATGGTTCAGCAGGTCTTCAGAGCAAAAGCGAATGGAACTCATATCAATATAGAGGGAGCGTTTGATCCGTCTGCCGCCTGATTTGAACATTCCCTGCCAGTTCTGAAAGGGGTGTTCCAGGAGTTTAAAGGTCGGAATGGTAATCAGGGTGTTGTCAAAGTTGCGGACGGTGAGCATGTTGATCGAAATATCTTCCACTACACCATCGGCGCCAAGGCTATCCATGGTAATCCAGTCCCCTTTTTGCAGAGCCTTTGAGGAGGAGAATTGGATGTTGGCGGTGATCCCGAGCAGGGAGTTGCGAAACACCAGGACAATAACGGCGGTGAGTCCGCCGAGGACTCCGATGATGCCCATGATGGATTTGCCAGAGATAATGGCAATAATGGCGAGAATGGCAAGGATATAATAGATGATCCGTAGGGCTCCGAGATAACTGCGGATGGACAAACCACTCTTTAGCTTTTTATTGTCATAAATGGCTTGGGTTGCTGTGAGGGTTGCATCGAGGATACGGAGGCACGTAAAAATAAGGCAAATCAGAAAAATCCCACCGATAACACGCAAAATATCCGGGGAGTCGATAAAGATAAGGTTACTTATTAGATAGCAGGCGGTAAGAGGCAGGATTCGGGACAGGCGTTGAAAAAAAAGGGCTCTGTGGAAGGCGTCATCCCAGGTGTTACTTGTCCTTGCGATCAGCTTTTCCAGATAGGTGGTAAGGACCCTGCGGCTAAACCAGCTGAGCAGGAACCAAGTGGCGAGTATTAGTAACGCAGCCAGGCCTGTGTTTATGGCGAGGATGATCGTCTCGCTGAACCCTTGCGCGTTGAGGATTTTACTGAGGGGGGTAGTAAAAGTCATGGTGTTTTTGATGGGTTGGCTGTTATGTATTGGAATTAACTATTTTTAAAGGGATTTGTATTTGTTTATTCTAATCCGTTTTAAGTTAAATATCCTATTAATAAACAGTGATGTTCGGTTAGAAAATCGAAATATACGCTATCTCCCGTAGATTTAACCCGGATTGTTATGGACCTTTATTCCGCTTCCACTCCACATTTCTTGATTTTAAAACATTTTGTCTCCCCTTTTCATCATGCGAGTCCCTCGCTATGACAGATAAAAGGGGAGACAAAATGTTAAGAAAATACTACGAAATTTGCAGAATTACGCTCCATAAAGGGGCATAAAAATCCTCTTGCAGGTAAGGTACGACTCTGAGTTCTATACGAACACCACTGACAACACCATCATTACACAAGGAAAACCATGTCTACACCACTAATTCTGGACTGTACAGGTCTTGTCTGTCCGCGTCCTGTTATTCAGACCAAAGAGGCCCTTGAGCAGGGTGCGACGGACCTTATTTTATGCGTTATCGTTGATAATGAGGCGGCCTGCGATAATGTCCGTCGTTTTGCTGAAGGGCAGGGTGGCAATGTAACAGTGACGCGAAAAGGGGCCACCTGGGAGTTGGTGATTAAGGATGGGCAAAAGGCTGAGGCTGAAAGTACCATCGTCTGTGGCGATGGTGCCATGGCAAAGAGGATTGTGGTGCATATTTCCTCTGAGTTTATGGGGCAGGGAGATGATGGTTTGGGGGCACGGTTGATGCTGGCCTATTTTGACACCCTTGGCCAATTTGCCCAAAATATAACGGACCTGACCCTGGTTAACTCCGGGGTGAAGCTAATCTGTGCTGGTTCTCCTGTTTTGCCGGAGGCCCAGGAGCTGGCAAAACTAGGGGTGCGAATCACCGCCTGTGGAGTTTGTCTAAATCATTATGGCCTAACGGACAAGGTACAGGTGGGTGCAGTGTCAAATATGTTTTCCATCCTCGCGGCCCAAAAGGAGGCAGATCTGGTTTTGCGTCCTTGATGGGGGGGAGAGAGGAATTATTTAGCCAAACATTACACTTTTCTTTTAGCCACAGAATCCACAGAAAAACACGGACAAAATATTCTGTGGCTAAACCTTTACAATATCAATTTCCATGATAAATTCGGCAGATAGATCCCAAAAAAAATGGACATAAAACGTTAAATTTATAGGAATCGGCCACTTGCGCTAAGTGGATACTCCCCATCACCAACAACCAAACCGAACCAACATTGACATTTCCGCTCCCTGATTTTATCGTAAGAGTATGATTAATAATTACAGGATAGATTATATCGCTCAGACGGCGGATAATTATATGACCTTCCCCCAGACCGAGCAGAGCCAGAAGATACTGCAACGCAATCAAACTGCATTGATTACCACGGCGGATAATTTGGGGCGTAATATCGCTGCCAAGGCACGGGCGCAGGTTGAAAGGCATGGCCCTTCAAGCCGGGTCGATGTGATTGTCTAAACCACAGTGTTGGTGGCAGTCTTTCAAGCTTTTCACAAAAAAATGGGGGTGTCGAATTTTCGACACCCCCATTTTTTCAACTCTTAATTCTTCAGTCTTTTAAACTGTTAAATCATCACGCACCTCGGTGCGTGGGCCACCGTGGGTTGAGGTGGACCAGTCACGGATGGGGGCGATGCGATCCATTCCGGCAGACTGGCCAATGGCGTCCATGCGGTCGTGGATGTTTTGCCATACACAGTCGACAGAGGAGTGTATCTCACAGTGTCCACCCACGGAACCGCCGCAGGGGCCATTCATCAGGCTTTTGGCACAGCGGACAACGGGGCAGAGGCCACCGGTGAGGTGGAGGACACAGTCGCCGCAACCGGCGCATTGCTCCGCCCATATTCCCTGCTCTTCAGAGCCACCCATAAAGGTGGTATTGAGAGCAGGATAAACAACGTCTTTTTCACGAAGGTTGGCGATGAAGTTTACGCCAACACCACAGGCCGTGGAGACAATGGCATCATACTTACCTTTCCAGTCGTCGATACTGGCAATAAATTCCTTATCGCATTGACGAACCAGTGATCCTTCAATGACCTTGATTTTTTTACCAGCTTTTTTCATGCCGATGCGGATAAGAGAGGCGAGGATTTCAACCTCCCGTTCTCCACCGGCAGAACAGACAGAGACACAGCTACGACAACCAAGAACAAGGACCTTCTTAGCATCCTTGACCATCTCTAAAATTTCATTTACGGGCTTACGCTTTGCAACAATCATTTTGAATCTCCAAATGCTGGACCCATGGCAGTGATGCGGTCGTTCATGGTTTGAGCGGCGGTGACAAACTCTGGGTGGAAGCCACGTTCGGTGTGAAACATCTCAGCCCGATCACTTCCAAGGCCAAGCTCTTCAAGGGAGTTTTTAATGGCAATAACCCTTTTGGCCGCCCGGGCAGAACCCTTGCGGTTATGGCAGGTCTCTTCCGGGCAACCCACCACGAAAACACCGTCAGCCCCATTTTCAAAGGCCTTGAGGATGGTGACTTCCTGCAATTTGCCGGTGCAGACAACGCGGTTTAACGTTACATTCTCTGGCATACCGTCGGCCTTAAGCTGCTCGGCTGCCTCAGCAATTGCCTGCTGGGAGGTGTAGTGGCAACAAAATGCCTGTATATCTGGAGTAAAGCTCATGGTAATCTCCGTAAATTTCGTATCGATTAGCTGGCTGCAGCAATAAGTTTGTCGTCGGCGGATACCGGTTGCTGGATGGCCTGGGCCGGGCATTCTGAAACGCAGATTCCACAACCGCGACAGTCGGCAGCGTTGATGTTAGCCACACCCTTGTCGTCAATAACTGGGACTTCAAAGGGACAGACTCGAACACAGGTGAGACAGGATACACATTGGTCACGCTCAACCCAGGCAATCCGGCCTTTTTCGCGCAGGTCCTGCTCAGTGATAATACCTTCTTTCATGGCCATTTTCTGGATGGCGGTCATGATCTCGGCAAAACGAACATCCTGGGGACAGACAAAGACACAGTTCTGGCATTGTGAACAGTACCAGAGCAGATCGGCATTGAGCACTTTATCCTTTAAACCCATGCGAACCATATGGATGATTTTACGCGGGTCAAAATCAGGAATAGCCTGGCTGACAGGACAGGCACCGCTACAACCGCCACAGGAAAAACAGGAGTTGAGGTGTTCGCCCCCTGGCATTGCAGTGATTTCGGCAGCAAAGGTGGAGTTTATCTCCTTACTGGTAATGGCCATGATTTCCTCGTTGCTATGCATGGGGTTACCACGCTTTATCCACAGAGTGGAATCGTCAATAAATTTGGGATAAATAAGTTCAAATATAATCCGTAAACTAGAAAAAGATCGACGCCGAATTTAATCAAAGTTTTGAACAATGTCAAGTATCCAGTGGGCTAGCTATGTCGTTAATTTGACGATTCTCTAGGTACTTGTACGTGTCTACGGTGATGGGGGGCTTGCTTTTTGGGGAGAGTGGCGAATTAAACCATCATCCTGAATTCACCCTTGCCAAGCAGGTCGTGGAGGTGAAGGATGCCAACGAGATCCGGGCCGTTAGTGATGGGCAGGATGGTGACTTCGTAGCGTTGCATCAGGCTCAGGGCGTCGGCGGCAAGCAGGGTTGGTTTAATGGTTTTGGGAGCCTTGGTCATGATCTCACTGGCGATGGATTCGGTCATCTGGTCGAGATCGGGCAAGAGCCTGCGCAGATCACCATCGGTAATGATGCCGCAGAGTTTGTCCCCCTCAAGAACGACAACGGCGCCAAGACTTTTGGAGTTCATAATGGTGACAATTTCGGCAAATTTGGAGTTTAGGCTGGCGATAGGCAGGTCAGATCCTGTGAGCATGACTTCGGAGACTGAAACCTTCAAGCGTTCACCGAGGCTACCGCCAGGATGGTTTTTGCGAAAATCCTCAGGGGCAAAGTTTTTGCGATCTATCAGAACCACAGCCAGGGCGTCACCCACAGCCAAAGCAGCCGTTGTGGAAGCAGTGGGGGCAAGACCAAGCGGGCAGGCCTCTTTAGGGACTGCGGCAAGCAGGGTGGCATCAGCAAAACCAGCCAGGGTGGACTCTGGCTTGCCGGTTAAGGCAATGATTTTCATCCCGCGATTCTTCAAGGTGGGGATGAGGAGATTTAGTTCGGTGGTTTCACCTGAATAGGACAGGGCCAGGATTACATCCTTGGGGTCAACAATTCCTAAATCACCATGTATGGCCTCTACTGGGTGGAGGAAAATGGAAGGGGTGCCGGTGGAATTTAAAGTGGCCGCGATCTTTTGACCAATTATACCTGATTTGCCAATGCCGGTAATAACCAGTCTGGTTGGACAGGCAAGAATCAGATTAATGGCCTTGTCAAAATCACTGTCGAGTAGGTCTTTAACCGCCAGGATGCCATCGGCTTCAATCTGGAGTACCTCTTTGGCGCGGGTTAGAGAGGACATGTCAGCACCCGCAACTAAGGGCATTTTTGGTGAAATCTTTATCAGGTTTAATCGGGTACTTGCCGGTGAAACAGGCAAGGCAATAGTCATCAGCCTTTTTGCCCGATGCTTCAACCAGACCATCAACACTGAGGTAATAGAGGGTGTCGAGGCCAAGGTATACCCTGATTTCTTCAATGGATTTCTGGGCGGCGATGAGTTGCTTGCGATCCGGGAAGTCAATGCCGTAAAAGCAAGGGTGGGCGGTGGGCGGGCAACTGATCAGCATGTGAATCTCTTTGGCTCCGGCTCGGCGCAGAGAGGCGACACGGCTCTTGCCGGTGGTGCCCCGGATAATGGAGTCTTCGATGATGATAACCCGTTTGCCTTCAAGGAAGGAGCGTACCGGATTGAGTTTGACCCGAACCGAAAAATCACGCATGGACTGGGAGGGTTGAATAAAAGTCCGGCCCACATAATGGTTGCGGATAACCCCAAATTCCAGGGGGATGCCCGAGGCCTGGGAGTAACCAATGGCCGCATAATTACCCGAATCAGGAAACGGCATAACAAAATCCGCCTCGATTTTGCATTCACGGGCTAGGATCTCACCCGTTCTCTTGCGGTAATTATAGACATTGAGGCCAAAAATGTCTGAATCTGGGCGGGCAAAGTAGACCTGCTCGAAGATGCAGAAACTGGTTTTTTGTTTGCCTTGGGGAAAGAAGGACTCAATACCGTTTTTGCTAATAATGACCGCCTCACCCGGCTCAATGTCACGGACGTACTCCGCCTCGATCAGATCGAGGGCACATGTTTCCGAGGCAAGAACAAACCCGCCATTGGCCAGTTTGCCAAGGCAAAGGGGGCGAAACCCCTGGGGGTCACGCATGGCAACCAGCTCCGTCTTGGTCATAACAAGGATAGAATAGGCCCCGGCAATGCGATTGGCGATGGAGGTGATGGCATCCTTTAATGACTTATGTTTGCAACGCTCCCTGGCAAGAATATGGACAACCGCCTCACTGTCCATGGTGGATTGGAATATGGAACCCTTGTTTTCAAGTTCATCCCGAAGTGCTCTGATGTTAACGAGGTTGCCGTTATGGGCCACCGCAAAGGTTTCACCACGATGATTGGCAGTGAAAGGCTGGGCGTTGACGAGATTAGATGCGCCGGTGGTGGAATAGCGGACATGACCGATGGCCAGATGGCCTTTTAACTTGTCAAAGTCATCCTCTTTAAAGACCTCGGAGACAAGCCCCATATTCTTGTGTTCATAGACATTTTTTCCGTCAGATGACGTGATCCCTGCACTTTCCTGGCCCCGGTGTTGTAGTGCATAGAGGCCAAAATATGTTAGTTTTGCTGAGTCTTGGTTGCCGAAAATACCACAGATGCCACATTCTTCTTTGGGGCGGGAGGAGTCGTGCATATTCATGCCGAAAATCCTTTTGGTGTTCTGTTTTGATGAAAGAGTAATTCGTAATTATACAGGATTACTTGTGTCTTCCGCAGCAACTAAGCCGTGGCCTTAATAACATTAAGGCTCGACAGTGGTTGTGGAGGCAGTCCTGATCAGAAATCTTCCTGAAAAAGGGGTCAACTTACCTCATTATAGGGGGGGGCGCAATTTTTTTTGGCGGATTTTCTCTTGGAATGGAGAGTTTGGGAATTTATTGGCCCATTGGAGAATATCGTAGGAATGGGACTTGCAATCACCTATACTCGTACTGGGTTCAGGCTGAATCTACTCGGCTACCGGTCCTTTGGCTGAAAACGAAAATAATTACGGCGGAGTGCCGAGAAAATATCTGCAAGGTGGTGGGTGAAATATGGCAAAATTTAAGGAGAGGCGAAGCCGGGTACGGATTGATTATGATGCGGTCGTCGTCATTTGTCCTAAAGGGAAGCCAACCATTACTGGTTACGGTACCAATGTCAGTATGGCTGGCATCTTTGTGAAGACGCAAGCCTTGTTGCCCGTGGCGACTGAGTGTGGGATTCAGATCTCCCTGCAGGGACCAAACTCAACCTTAACCATTAATATTGCCGGTATTGTTGCCCGGGTTGGAGAGGAGGGGGTAGGGTTGCAATTTTATGATAATCTTGAGTGGTGGGCCATTTTTACTATTTATGCCCAGTACAGTGGCAACCCTCCTACGAATTGCTCTCTATGCTGTCCTGGAAAAGTGGTGTGAAGGAGAATTGATCCACATCAAACAGTCCCTTGTCAGTAATTTTCAGGTGAGGAATGACAGGCAGGGCCAAAAAGGACATGGCCATAAACGGGGCGCGCAGGTGGCAGCCGTTTGCCTTGACCTGTGTTTCAATATGCTGATGCCGTTTGGCTGTTTCGGCGCAGGAACCCTGTCCCATAAGTCCGGCGATGGGGAGGGCAAGGCTGGTTGTTTCTGTACCGGTGGTGCAGGCGATGCCGCCCTGGCTGTGGATTACCGCATTAATGGCCCCACATAGGTCATCGTCGTTACAGCCAATGGCAATAATATTATGACTGTCGTGGGCGATGGACGAGGCGATGGCGCCTCTCTTTAAACCAAAGCCTGAGACAAGGCCAAGGGCTGGCGTGGCCTCTGCGCTGTAGCGATTCAATACGCATATCTTGAGCAGATCCCGACTCGGGTCAGCACAGCACTGCCCCCCTTTGCTGGGGGAGCTTTCCGTTGTCGCGCCGGTAATCAGATCCCCATCCACCACCTTAATTACCCGAACAAATGATCCTGTAGCTGGGATGTGCAGGTCGGATTCCTGTATTGGTCGTGCTTTAAAATGATTTAGGACTGGTGGAGTCTCGGCCTCAAACAAGGCAGAGCCCCGCTCCGCAATTTTAATTCCCTTGGCGTAATGGCTGATAACATTAAAATCATCCAGATTGTCAATCACAATAAAATCGGCCACGTCACCAACCTGTAATAATCCTGTTTTTAAATGATAATGTTGCACCGGATTGACACAGCTATACTGGAGAATGTCGAGAATGTCATGTCCGGCCCGAAGACTTTTTTTGACCAGTAGATTTAGATGACCCTTGAGGAGATCATCCGGATGGAGGTCGTCACTGCATAGCATGCCGTCCGCCGGATGGCTTGAGATCAGGGAGTGCAGGGCGTCAAAGTCCTTGGCACTGGAGCCGTTGCGGATCAGTAACTTCATGCCCTTGCCTATCTTTTCAAGGGCTTCTTTAAGGGTTGTAGCCTCATGATCGGTACTGATGCCGGCCTTGATATAGGTGTCGAGATCATCGGCGCTGAGATGGGGGGCATGCCCGTCCACCGGTTTATGGTTGGTCCTAGCGTGGTTTATTTTGGCCATTACCTCTGTATCGTTATGGATGACACCGGGAAAGTTCATCATTTCGCCAAGAAAATGGATATCGTTCCGGCCCATGAGATCTGCCGTGGCTTTGGCATCAATCACCGCTCCTGCCGATTCAAAGGGCGTAGCCGGGACGCAGGAGGGGGCGCCGAAATAAAAGGATAACGGCACGGTTTTGCCGTCCCGGATCATAAAATCAATACCGGCAACGCCAAGGACATTGGCAATCTCGTGGGGGTCGGCCACCACCGCGCCCGTGCCGTGACATACGGCAGTTTTTGCCCATTGACCTGGGGTGAGCATGGAACTTTCGATGTGGATATGGGCGTCAATCAGCGGGGGAAGGAGGTACTTTTTTTCTCGGACTTTTTCATCCTCAATGATACTGCTGATTCGCCCATTCCGGATATGGATATGACCGGGGAAGATTCTCCTGGCGATGGGATCAAGAATATGCCCCGAGATCTGGTGTGGAGTGTGTTTATTCATGGCTTTCGGCAGTCTTTGCTGGTGTTATCAAGTCCTGTGTAAAAATTCACCCAGGAGGATTTGTTTTTTAGTGACCAGTTGCGGGGTGGGATGAACTGTCTGCCAAATTGATTGATACTGTTTCTGTTTTTTAGTCGTTCATAGCTTAGGACATAATGACATTTTTTCTGACCGGGGTACACCTCACACCAGCCATCATCTGAGCCACCACATGGCCCGTTCAAAAGGTATTTGGCGCAACCGGATTGGGGGCAGAGGTAGCCGTAGTGATCCAGGGTGCAGTCACCGCAGTTGCGGCAGGAAAAAAGGATGAATTTGGAGAGGTGCTCAAGCCAGAAGAGGGGACGCCTGAAGACGGTCTGGTTGAGGCCAAGGCAGCAACTCTTTGCCAGAGGGTAGAGAGCGCCTTTGGGGCTAAAGACCTGATTATGTAAGCCTTGGCTGACATGAAAGAGGGGTGACCTGATTTTTTTGGGTGTTCTGGCACTGAGCGTGGTGCTGTTTAACTTTTCCCCGTTATCCTTAAAATAATAAAATCCAGCGGTGGGGCGGTAGTTGAAGTTTTGAAGAAGTTGACGCCAGTTCTGTTGTCTGCGTTCAGCCTCACTTATGAGAAAATCAAGATCAGCCATGCCAAGACCGGGACCGCCGATATGAGCGCCGTCATAGCCCAGGCCACGCATAATGGCAAGCTGGCTTGCACCTCGTTCGAGCCTGGCCTGTTTGCCCTTGTCAGCGGCCTGACTCTCATCGCGGATCTGCTTAAACAGCTCCTCCGGCATGATGCAACCGGGGATTTGTCTCTGGTGCATCAGGTGGGCCACTTTAGGGGTTGGTAAAAAGACGTTGCCGAGGATGGGGAAATCTGCGCCAAGGGTTGGGCGATACTGGATCAGTTCGTGGTATTTACGACAATCAAAGCCCAGTTGGCTGATGCCAAAATGGGCCCCGGCATGCACCTTGCGTTGTAGTTTAAGGTATTGCATGACAAGCTCTGCTTCAGAATACTTAAACGGGGAAATGGCGACACCGATATAAAATGAGGTGGCCGGGCCATCGGCACTACCGCTGTTCAGCCCTGTAATCAGGTCAATGGCCTGAACCGAATCAAGGTCAAAGACGGGCTTAGGTTGACCGCAGTACCCCTGTTGCGGGTAATCTCCGGTGATGACCAAAAGATTCTGTAGCCCTATGCGATCCAGACCATAGAGTACGCTCTCCATTTTATTACGGTTTTTGTCTTTGCAGGAAAAATGACCGATGACATCCATGCCAAGACTCATAATTTCCCGGCCGATAACATCGGGCGACAGGGTGGCATAGCCCCCGGCATTGTCGGTGATGGATACGGCACAGATACGACCGTCAGTAACCAGATCCCTCGCCAGGGCAAGTGCCTTGGTGTGGACGGCGGTTTGGCTGCCCCGGCCTGGAACCAGCTCAAAGGTGAGAGTGAAGAGATCCTTGTTGTTTAGAGAACTCTTGAAAGTGATGGGTGGCATGGATGGTATACTACTGTTTCAACAGCCCAGTTTCAAGTCGCAAGTTGGTGGACGGTAACAGACATAAGGGGTATATAGTTTTAATTACAGCTTATTTGCTTAGTGTAGGTGCTTTTCAACTTCTAAAATCCTTATTTCTCAAATTCTTGGCATAAAAACAGGTTCAAGGACAGTGATGGTGCTTGGCGCGATGACCCCTATTTGGCAGAAGGCTGCTCGCATCTTTGACGAGCGCGCCAAGGAGTATGACAGCTGGTTTGAGGATAGTCTGGTCTTTGAAATTGAGCTTCAGGCTCTGGCGGATCTTGTCACGCCCCTTGTTGAACCCAGGATTGAGGTTGGGGTGGGGCCTGGCCGTTTTGCTGAAAAGCTTGGCGTTGGGTTGGGGATTGATCCAGCCCTCGCTCCACTCAAACTGGCCTGCAAACGGTTGGGTTTGGTCTGTCAGGGGGTGGGCGAAAATCTTCCCCTTTGTTCTCGTTCTATTCCCACGGTGTTTTTACTATTTAGTCTCTGCTTTACAGAAAAGCCCAGAAGTGTACTTGGGGAGATTGCCAGGGTTCTAAAGCCGGGGGGGTATCTGGTGCTGGGTATGGTGCCTGGGTCTAGTGCTTGGGGAAAGGTACTTGCTAAGAAAAAACAGGAGGGGCGCGGCTTTTACAGACATAGTTATCTTTTCGAGGTCGAGCAGGTCACGGCCTGGCTCCTGGCGGCAGGATTTACCATTGTTGAGGAGCGGTCTGCCCTATTGCAACCACCGGGCGAGGCGGTAATGTTCGAGTCCTCCAAGGCTGGCATATTTGCGGCTGCAGGTTTTGTACTGCTTGTGGCTAAGAAGTTGTAACAGCCTGTTTAATCGTCTGTGTTGGTAACATCTTGTGGGGCTTCCGGATTATAGCCTGCGCGAAGAATTGCCCCCAGGCCAATCACCATGGCGGCTCCGATCAGGAGTGGCACCCATGACGGATCTTTGGGCCGAAATGCTGGCGGAATGTTTGGCGGCAGATCTCGTCTACAGTAGCGGCAGACGATGGCATTCGTGTAAATTGCTTCCTGACAATAGGGACAACGTTGTGTTTTTTTATCCATGATCTTATGATGTCTGGTAGTGCTGATTTTTTAAACTGGTGGTTAATGGGTCATCCCAGCAAGCTCATATTTCTGTTTTGGCCTGGTTATTTTAGTACTGTATCGGTCAACCTGTCCGGTGTCAAGTTTTTGGAGTATTCTGTTTGTTATGATTTTTAAATTAGGTAACGATCTTATATTTCCTCCGGTGGAGCTTGCGGAGGCTGATGGGCTACTTGCTGTGGGTGGTGACTTAAGGGTTGATCGTCTGCTTCTCGCCTACTCCAAAGGGATTTTTCCATGGTATTCCCATGGTGATCCCATTCTCTGGTGGTCACCAAATCCCAGGATGGTACTGTTCCCGGAAGAGTTTCACTGTTCAAAACGGTTGGCCAGGACCCTTCGCCAGCAGAAGTTTACTGTTACCCTTGATCAGAATTTTTGTGGTGTTATTCAGGGTTGTGCTGCGCCCCGGCGTGATCACACCGGGACATGGATCATCGATGAAATGATCGCGGCCTATATCAAGTTGCATGATGAGGGTTGGGCCCACTCGGTGGAATGTTGGCAGGGAGAAGAACTTGTTGGTGGCTTGTACGGGGTGGCGATTGGTGGCATGTTTTTTGGGGAATCGATGTTCAGCCGAGTTGCCGATGGCTCCAAGGTGGCCCTTGCCCACCTTGTTACAAGGCTTAAGGAGTGGCAGTTTGACCTGATTGATTGTCAGATGAATACACCGCATCTAGAGAGCCTGGGGGCAAGGGAAATAGCTGGTGAGGAGTTTCTTAGATTGCTGGATGCCTCAGTCGTGCGTCCGGATTGTTGGGGTGGCGGGGTGGGTGAAGGAGATAGGGCCTAGCTTGGTATCAGCCATGGGGGCTGTATTGGCGAGATTATGCAGGGAACAATAAGAAGGCCCACCTGAAAAACAGGTGGGCCTTTTTTGTGAATATAAAAATTCTAAAGTTTAAGCGATAGACCAGCCTGTTGACCTGTGGGATGAGCCGTCCTTGCCAAGAATAAAGCACTCGGAGTCTGTCCGTTTATTGATATAGGAAAGGCCATTTGTCGGTTGCATAACAAAAACTGCGGTGGACAGGGCATCGGCATCCATGACGGTGGCGGTTCTGATGGTTACGGAGGTGGATAGGGTTGGTGATACACCTGTTTTGGCATTGATGATGTGATGGAACATCTTTTCGTTATCATAGAAAATTTCATAGTTGCCTGAGGTGGCAATGGCCCCGTTGTGCATCTCAATGACGTTGGGGTAATCCTTGCCCTTGGCCGGATCTTGAATGGCAACAGTCCACGGCTTTGAATTGGCCGCCAGGCCTACGGTGCGGATATCGCCACCGGCATTTATAAGATGATTGCCAAGGCCGTTTGCTGACAGGACTTCAGAGGCCTTGTCAACGATATAGCCTTTGGCGATACCATCCAGGGTGATTCCCATGTCATCTCTGGCAAAGGAGATATTGCCGTCTGTAAAGATGATCTGCTCGGCACCAATCCGTTTTAAGGTGGCTTGGACTTCGGTTTCAGTTGGTTTAGCTCCGGCGGCAAAGGAGTTCTTGTACAGGTCGATCAGCGGGGCAACGGTGATGTCAAAGGCGCCACTGGTCTGTTTATGGTAGGCCAGTGAGCGGCCAACCAGTTCCAGCACCTCAAGGGGTGCATCTTGCAAGGAGCCGGTACGGTTTAAAACCGCAATGGGGGAAGATTCATCGTAGCGGCTGAGCAGATTGCTCAACCGATCAATTTCGTTAAAGGCCAGGCCAAAGGCCTCCTGGGCCTCATCCTTGGAGGAATGAATGGCGGTCATGGAGATGTATGTTCCCATGCCAAGCTTGGTAGTGCTGACCTTATATTCTTTCTTGTTGAACCACAATGCTTCTGCCGATATGGCGGGCAGAACCGTTGCCGCAGTGGCACCAAGGCCTAAGAGGGCGGATTTCTTGAGGAAAGAACGTCTGTTTTGTTGATTGGTAGTCATCATACCATTTCCTTATATACTATTTATGAGTAAGGCCTATTGGGGAGCCTTGTTGTTCTCGGTCGTTTTTTTGTACTGCTTCTATTACTTAAATGTCCAACGTTCGTTGTTGGGCGTTCTTTTCTACCCCGCCATCTTCAGGCCGCCAGCATCGCGTTTTAAAACAGCAGGGCCAGCATATTTTCTAAAGATGCCCCTGGGACATTTTTCCGTACAGACCATCTCGCAACCATCGCCGTAGTCGATACATTTGGGGTGATCGACGCCAATTAATCCAGCCTCATAACTGACAGCATCGGCAGGGCATTTTTTCACGCAGATCTGGCAGGAAATGCAGCCGACCTCACACACCTTCTTCACATTCTTACCAAGATCCTTGGTGGAGCAGGGCACATGGACTCTGGCCTTCAGGGTCTGTAGTTCAATAATCTTCTTGGGGCAGGCCTTGACGCAGGTGCCGCAACTTACGCATTTGTCCGGATTAACCATGGGGAAGTTGTCAACCATGGCAATGGCATCAAAGGGGCAACTGGCCGCACATTCACCCATACCGATACAGGCATACTGGCATTTCGACGGGCCGCCAAAACCAAGATTGGCCGCCGTACAGGAGGCAAAACCGATATACTCATGCTTGTGGCTGACCCGGCCTTCAATGCGTGAACAACGCACCGAGGCGATCATGTCTTCCATGGCGGTCATCTTCTTGCCGGTCAAGGTGGCGACCCTCTCTGCCACCGCCTCTTTGCCGGGATAACAGAGGTTGGGTGGGACATCAGGGTCGTTGACCACAGCAATGGCGTACCCCTCGCAACCTGGATAACCGCAACCGCCACACTGGGCACCGGCCAGAGACTCCAGAACCTCTTCAATTAAAGGATCGGTCTCAACGGCAAACTTGTGGGCGGCAAGAGCAAGCCCGATACCGAAGAAGAGACCAATACAGCCAAGCATGGCAATGCCGCCGATGGCTATTTTTACTAATGCTGGATCCATATTTTATACTCTAAAATTAATGTTTATTCGTAGTTTAGGAAAAGCTTAAAAAATCTTCAGTCCTGAAAAACCAAGGAAGGCCAGGGCAAACTGACCTGCGACAATAAAGGCGATGGGAATGCCTTCAAAGGTCTTGGGTATCTGGGCAAATTCCATTCGTTCCCGTACCGAACTCATAAGATACAGCGCAAGGAGGAAGCCACTACCGGCCCCAAGGGACAGCATCAGGGTTTCCAAGAAATTATACTCATTGTCGGCAAGGATCAGGGGTACCGCGATAATAACGCAGTTGGCAATTACCAGAACCAGATAGACCCCGAAGGACTGGAAGAGAGCCGGATTCACCTTACGAAGTACTGTATCCACCGCCTGCACGGTGAGGGATACAAGGCCGATAAAGACGACAATTTGCAGGAAGTTTAAGTGGAAGGGCTTCATGACATATTGGTAGAAGAACCAACTCATGATGGCACTGACCACCATGACAATGGTGAAGGTGAAACCCATGCCCTTGGCGGTGTCCTTTCTTTTGGAGGTACCAAAAAAGACGCAGAGTCCGAGGTATTTGGTGAAGACAAAGTTGTTGATCAGAAGGGCTGAAATCAAAATAGAAAAGAGATAACCCCAGTATGATTTTGCCACCTGAAAGATAAAGGGCGATACCTTGTCGTGGGTCATGACTGCCACCACATGGGTCTCGGTGGTGTTGAGCGGCTCACTGAAGATGAGATGTGCCGTCTTGCCATCGGCAGACAGGGTTATGGTGTCAATGGTAAGACGAATGTCCGGGTCTGGCTCTTCATAGACCGTGTAATTGTTGATATCTGTGGCTATGGCCGCACTCGTAGGGGCAGCGAAGGTCAGAATAATCTCGTTCGGCTCGCCAAAACTCTTACTGGTGATAAGATCACCGGCCTGAGCAAGACTGGGTAAGAGGGCGAGGACAGCGAGGAGGAAAAGCTTGCACACGAATGATTTCATGAGGCCACCTGCTTTAATTTTCTGTAGCGGATTTCGATATAGTTGAAAAATGCCATCATCAGGCCTACCACAAAGAAACCGGCACAGGGCAGAACGAAGAAGAGCAGAGGTCTTACTCCGCCCAGCACTTCAAAACCGAGGATGGTGCCAAGGCCAAGCAGTTCGCGAACCAGGCCAATCGCCATCATACCTGCCATAAAGCCAAGTCCCATGCCAACCCCATCCCAGAATGAGGCGTTGACCGACTCCTTGCAGGCAAACATTTCAAGGCGCATGGTGATGATGGCAAAGGCCACAATGAGTTTGATAAAGACGCCCATCTGTGAATATGGCCCTGGCATATAGGCTGCCATTACCAGGTCAATAACCGTTACCCAGGTAGCAATGGTCAAGGTGTAGGACGGAATCCGGATACGGGGGTGAATCTTGTTTTTAAATAACGAGATTGTCACACTGGAGAAGACTTGGACAAAGAGTACAGCAAGCCCCAGCATAATGCCGTTCATCACGGTTGTGGAAATGCCAACCGCCGGGCACATGGATAATACGAGCCGGAAGATCGGGTTTTCATTGAGGATGCCGTTGGCAACCAGTTGCATATTTGATTTATCGTTGGCCATGTAGATTAAACCTTTGGTTTCGTTCTAAAAGGGAACGGCGATGTTTTGTTCCTGAATGACCGCATCCAAAATACCAATGCGGTAGGCAAATTTCTTGGTAATGCCCTTCACCCCGTTTGTTACCGATACACTGGAAATGGTGGCGCCGGTCAGGGCATAAATATTTTTGTCCTTATAATTTTGTTGAACCAGGGCAACCTCTTCCTTGGAAATCTTACCATCAAGGGCCTGCCGGTAGTCATCGGGCAGGGGAACCTTGTCCACCTCAAGATATTTCACGGCGGCAAAGGACTTGCCAATAAACTGGTTTTTAAAATAATCTTCTTTGATTTCAGCGCCGAGACCCGGATCTTCCTCGTGTTCCATGATTTCCAGACCAAGGATGGTGAAGTCAGGTTCAAGGGCCAGCATAACATGGATGAATGTCTTAAAGCCGGGGAATTTACCCGACAGAAGATAGGCCGTGCGTTGGTCATTTGCGGTGGCGATAACGGTTTGATCGGCATAACGAATCGTCTTGCCTTTGCCAAGTGCTGTAAGGATGGCCTGATCGCGGTCGCTCTCATCCCGTACGGAGGCATGATCGATATCCACGGGGTACTGACCGATGAAAGAACCGTCAAGGCTTATACTGATGAAGGTGAAACCGCCATGTTCGCCATGGCCTGTCGGCACAAGATAGCCCACGGAAAGTTCGTCGCCGGTGGTAACAACATAACGGAAGAGTTCATGCAGTTTGACTTCTGCAGGGATTCCCTTGCTCACATCGTAACCGAGCAACCCGTAGGAGACCTTTTGTTCATTCTTGTATTTGTTCTGTTTTTTTGCATCGGAGGTGATGATGAATGTGGCTCCCATCACAGCTCCGGCCATCAGACACGATACGGTCAGTCTGATGATAATGGTCATGATATCTTTCATTTGCCACCCCCTGGAGGTGGAGCAAGTGGGGCAAAACGCTTGGGTTTAAACATGGTATCAAGCACACTGCTAACAGGGTTCATAAGAAGAATGGCGTAACAGATCCCCTCCGGATAACCACCCTTTAGGCGGATCAGTACCGTCAAGGCGCCAATGCCTACGCCATACACGAGTTGCGCGGTTTTATTGGTCGGGCAGGTGACGTAGTCATTAGCCATAAAGAAGGCTCCAAGCATGGCGCCACCCGTTAAAATGGCAAGGAGCGGGTCGCCGCTACAATACACGTCCCCGCCAAATATCCAAGTAAAGGCGGCAATGGAGCCTAAGGTTGAGGCCGGTATATGCCAGGTGATATAGCCCTTATACATGAGGTAGAGGCCACCGAGTAAAATAAGCAGGGCCGAGGTCTCACCGATTGAGCCTGGTTGGATACCCACAAAGAAATTGGTGTAGATATTACTTGCTGTACCAAACTGGGCTTGAAAGGCCTCAATTCCCTGCTCCTTCATGACGGCAAGGGGTGTTGCCGAGGAGACGCTATCCACTGTGGTGCCGAGAAAGGTGAAGAGGCTGTTGTTTGGGGCAATCCAGGCTGATGTCATGGCCACAGGAAAGGTTGCCAGCAGAAAAGCGCGGGCTAGGAGTGCCGGGTTAAAGATGTTGTAGCCAATACCACCCAGGAGATGCTTGCCGATGTAAATTGCCATCACTGCCCCAAGGACAGGGAGTAGAAACGACACATCCGGCGGGATCATAAAGGCAATGAGCATACCGGTGATTACGGCACTGCCGTCGCTTACCGTGATCTTGCGGCCCAAGGATTTCTGGCTGATGGCTTCCATGGCCACGCAACTTGCCACAGACACCGCTGTGATCAACAGGGTCTGTACTCCAAAAATAAAGACAGACAGCACAAGGGGTGGAACCAGACAGGCCACCACCGACCACATGATTTTTTCGACTGACTCAGGGGATTTGACGTGGGGAGATATGGAAACCTTCCATAACCTCCGATGGGTGCCCTGGTTATCTGATGCTTGCTGATTAATGACTTCTCTCCTTTCTGCATTAAGTTTCACGATCGTCACTTGCGTGACTTGAAACCCAACCTACTTATAACGAACGAAGCTAGAAAACTAATCTAGCCTGCGTATTTTTTGTAAAGCTACAACCCAATAAACTATCTTTTGGCCTTCATCTTTGCCAAGCGAATAAACTGAACCAGTGGTCGTTTTGCCGGACAAACGTAGGCGCAACAGCCACATTCAAAACATTCAAAGACTCCGAACTGGTTGGTGTCCTCTCCCTTGCCAGCCTCGACATGGATGGCAATTTCTTTGGGTTCGAGTCCCATGGGGCACGCCTCAAGGCACCAGCCACAGCGGATGCAATTGGAGTGCGGGGTGGTGTCAATCTCCTCTTCGGCCAGAAAGAGGATGGAACCGGTGGTTTTGGTGATGGGGATGTCTAGACTCGAGACATTAAAGCCCATCATGGGGCCGCCCATGATGATTTTGGATAACCTGTCGTTGGTGCCGCCACAATATTCGACGATGTCGCTAAGCTTAGTGCCGACCTTGATCTTGAAGTTACCAACCTTGTTGATGCCAAGGCCGGAAACGGTGACGATCTTCTCGTAGAGTGGTTTGCCAAGGACAACCGCCTCGTAGATGGCGCGTGTTGTGCCAACGTTATGGACCACAACGCCGACGGATGAGGGCAGGGCAAAGCCTTTGACCTTACGGCCGGTAAGGGACTGGATGAGTTGTTTTTCCGATCCTTGGGGGTATTTTACCTCAAGAGGGGAGACTTGGACATTGAACTCCGATGTTGACCCCTCTGCGGCCGCCTCACCCATGACCTTGATGGCCTCAGGCTTATTGGCTTCAATGCCGATTATGCAATTCTTGACGCCGAGAATCTTAAGGATAATCTTGGCCCCCTCGACAATCTCTGTGCTCATTTCAAGCATCTGGCGATAGTCGGAGGTGATATACGGTTCGCATTCTGCCCCGTTTAAAATCAGGGTGTCGATGGGGTCAGAGGGCGGGGGGGAGAGTTTGACGTGGGATGGGAACCCTGCGCCACCGATACCAACCATGCCGGCATCACGCACCAGACCAACAAGCTCTTTTGCATCCCGTTGCGACCAGTCACTAACATTATGCTCGTTGGCACTGGCCTCGTGATCCACCTTGATGGTGATGGAGGGTGCCTTGACCTGCATGGGGTGATCGGACATTCCCATAAGCTTGATGGTGCCAGCGGCAGGGGCGTGGAGCGGCACTCCAAGCCCTTTTTTTACCTCGCCAATCATTTGCCCTTCGCTCACGGTGTCACGCCGTTCCACGGTTGGAGTGCAGGGGGCACCAATATGCTGACCCAGGATGATTTCAAGCTCATCAGGGGTGGGGATGGTCTCAATGGGACAATCCGCAGTGAGCTTTTTTGCGTCCGGTGGGTGAACACCACCCTTGGGGAAGGTGAATAAGGTTGTCATATCACTTCATTTGAAAATATGGATAAAAGACGTTTTTTTAGCGTCATTTTAAAATGCAATAGGGGCAGAAACATTCTGCTACTTAGGCAAAATTGACTAATGTGTTTCTGGATTTTTGTCAAGAGTGAGAAGTGAGAAGATGCTATTTAGTGGATTGAGAGTGCCGGAGTGAGAGGTGAGTATTCATGAGACTGGAGTCTGTGATTTGGGTGGGCAGGAACTTTGCGGTGGTAAATCTGGTGCTGCTTCAGGTCAAAATGGTTTTTAGACCAGTTTTTTTGGTTTATGAAAAGTCTTTTATTTCAGTGTGTTGCGCTTCATTCTTGGCGGTTGCTCCGGCGTTTCCCGCTGGCAACCAGGGAATTATTATCATCTTATCTTGGTTTTATGGAGTAAAATCCACAGGTTGCCCCTCTGGATAAAAACGAGGAATCACATATCGGCAACTTCCCTGTAAAACTTTAACAAAATTTGCTTTTTTTTAAAGAAGCTCTATAGTTTTTTGATCGGCAGTGTTGATGTCGTGGCAATTTGTTTCTTTTCTGCTGAAGGGATTTCGGTGGGAGGATGAGTTGTATCAGTCCAAAAAAAAGGCTGTCAGGGAGGAGTGTGACGCCGTCTTGACGCCAAAACCACGGAAGGGGTGACGATCATGGCAATTTCAGGTGTAGGGAGCTCGGCAAGTCTTATAGCGTTGTATAATTTTAATCAGTCCACTGCCGGTTTAAACAGGTCGGTGGAGCGCCTGTCATCTGGTCTGCGGATTAACCGGGCGGCGGATGATGCGGCCGGAATGATCATCGCCGATGGCCTGTCCAGTCAGGCCAAGTCCATGGGCCAGGCGATTCGTAATGCCACCGATGGTATCTCCATCATGCAGGTGGCGGATTCGGCACTTAGCGAGTCGGTCAGTATTATGAACTCGGTGAAGACCAAGGCCGTGCAGGCGGCTCAGGACAGCCAGACCACGGCGTCGCGTAAGGTGCTACAGAATGATATCAATAAGCTCCTTGAGGAGTTTGATCTTATTGCCCGGAGTTCAAAGTTCAATGAAAAGCCGCTTTTAACCGGTGTTTTTTCCGGCAAGGAGTTTCAGGTTGGGGCCACCAGTCGCGAGACGATCGCCGCCTCTCTCTTCTAGGCTGAATCCACCAAGGTTGGTCATTTAAATACGGCTAAACTTTCCATAACTAATAGTACGGGTGGCTCGGTGGCCTTAAGCTTTACCAGTAGTGGTGGTGAGACTCTGGTCTTGCAGTCGGTGCCAGTGGAGTACGCCAATGATATCGAGAAATCCATGCAGGCGGTGGCAGATAACATCAATAATTATAAGGATCAGACCGGGATCTCGGCTCGGGCTGTTGTCGAGTCCACCGGTACCGATGCCGTGCAGGCTGGGACTACGGATACCACCTTTGCCATCAATGGTATTACCATCGGCACGGTGACGAGTTCAGCTAATGATAGTGACGGCGCCTTGACCAGTGCTATCAATCAGGTGACCTCGTCAACCGGGGTTACTGCTGCGATTACAAGTTCTGGGCAGTTGCAACTCACAAGCGACGGACGACCCATTCAGGTCTCCGGTGTCGGCACGGCTCTTACGGCAAGTGATGCCAGCGCCGCCTCAACCTTTGGTCATATTCAGCTCTATCAGCGGGGGGCGTATTCTATTGATATGACTGATCTCTCCAGTGGCCTTGCCGTGAGTTTTAGTGCAAATCTGGACTTTACGGGTACCATGACCACCACGATTGATTCCACCCTCGCCACCTCATCGGTGTTGGGGGCGGGTTCGACCCTCTCGGCAGGTTTTACCACAGGTGCTATCCTCACCGACACCAGTCTGGCTGGTGATATTACCACGACCAGTGATTCCACCTTAAAGTCCACCACAACTCTGGCAACGACCTCGGTGATTGCCAGGGACTCGGTCTTTGGTGGCAGTGGGGTGAGCAGTAACCAGGTGACCTCGGTTGGCGACACCCTCCTTGCGGCTGGCTCCACCCTTATTTCCGGCTCCACCCTTGCCGCTGGAACCTATCTTACCAACGACATCAGTACGGCCTCCGGAACTATATCGGCTGGAACGACATTGTCGGCGGCAACTACCACTGATGCCGATACTACAATCACCAATGCCATGCTGGCCCTGACCGGATCTGTACTTGGTACGGGTTCTACCTTTGCCAGTGATTCCACCGTGGGGGGTAATGTTACCCTGGCCTCCACCATGACCCTGTCTCAGGATATGAGTTTAAAATCTGGTTCCACCATTGTTGATGCGGCAGGTCTGAGTCTGGCTGCCGGTTCTGTCATTGGCGGAGCCGCTACCGTTGCTGGGGGTGATGTAACCATGACCTCCTCCATGACGGTAAAGTCCGGTTCTGTGTTATCGGCAACCTCATCGCTTGCCACTGGTTCCACCATCGGTGGCTCGGCAACCTTGAATGGAGCCCACACCACCACGGCGGATCTCTCGTTATCCGCTGGTACTGTAATTGCTGATGCTAGTGTGCTCAAGCAGGGCACTGAACTCACCAATGATATCGTCACCACCCTTGGCACCATTAGCGCTGGGACTACCCTTGAGCAGGACTATACTACCCAGGGTTCCAATACCTTGCTTTTCGCCCAGACTGTACAATCCGGCTCGGTTCTTGCCGATGCTAGTGTTCTTGCTGCCAATGCCGGGGGCGCAGCATCAACGGCACTCACTGAAGAATCCATGAATCGCCTGGTAGACCTGTCAGTTCTCACCCAGGAGTCAGCCCAGATGGCCATGGAAATTGCCGATGCGGCCCTGGCCGATCTGTCCAGTATCAGGAGTTCGGTGGGCTCAACCCAAAATCAGTTCACCTCAGCCATTGCCTATCTCACCACCTCTAAGATGAATCTGGAATCAGCCACCTCCGCCATAATGGATGTGGATCTCGCTGAGGAGTCCATGGTCTTTGCCCGGATGCAGGTGCTTAACCAGTCCGGAGCCTTTGCCTTGACCCAGGCCAATGCCATTTCCGGCAATGTTCTCAGCTTGTTTCAGGGAGCATAGGTGTTTGGATAGGAGGTAGAGGAGGTAAAGAATTAAAGAAGACTATTGACATGGCACATGGGTGCAGTAGCCTTCTCTATCTTCTCTATCTTCTCTATCTTCTCTATCTTCTCTATCTTCTCTATCTTCTCTATCTTCTCTATCTTCTCTATCTTCTCTATCTTCTCTATCTTCTCTATCTTCTCTATCTATAACCCCTCGTATTCTTTACCTTCCTAATTTAATGTCTTTACGTCCTCTTGACAATTTTCCGATTGTGCAGTATTGCAACGAGTCGTCAAATTCCCCTTCTAGGGTTATTTTTGACCCTTATATAATGATGTATTTGTTTTTTTGGCCACGGGCCATAAATTTTAATAGAAGGAGTTCTCCATGTGTCGGTTAGCTATGAAAACCGCAAGTGAAGCCTTTTCCCCTTTCTCGGTGATTTCCGCCATGGAAGCCATGCAGGAGGGGTATGATGGTAGTGGTCTTGGGCTACTGCTACGGGGGCTTGAGTTCGCGGACTATAAGTATAATGGTAAAGATCCGGTTTTATCTGGAATTGCCCATTCCAAAGAGGCTCTTCATCGTCTTGATGAGATCATGGAAGGTAAGGGGTTTCAGTTAAAATATGATCATGAGTTTGAGACTGATCGTGCTATGGTTGAGGCCACGGACCGGTTTAAATATATCCTCCGGGTCTACAAACAGCCGACAAGTTGGGATTCTTTCAGTGAAAAAAAGGTTGAAGAGGAATTGATGACAACTCGCATCGGCATTCGTCTTGATGGTGAAGCCCATGGTGCGGATCTCACGGTATTTTCCCTCTGGCCTGATGTTGGGATGATTAAAGAGGTGGGTTGGCCCCTTGAGATCGGTTACGCTTTCAAGCTCAATGAAGATCGGGTCAAGTCGCGGATCTGTTTTGCGCAAGGGAGACAAAACACCAACTATGGTATTAATCTCTATGCCTGTCACCCCTTCTTTTTGCAAGGGGTGTGTACCATGACCAATGGTGAGAACACCGCCTTCATCCCAATCAAGGATTGGCTGATGGGCAAAGGGTTCCCAGGCTATATGGGCTATCAATCAGACTCAGAGGTGTTTGCCCATATCCTCCATTATGTGACTAAACAGCTTGGCTTGCCGCTCCAGGCCTATAAGCATGTGATGACGCCACTTAGCAATAAGGAGCTTGCCGACCACCCCCAGGGTGATTTTCTTCTTGGTCTGCGGCAGGTGTGTCGTCGTCTTATTATTGACGGCCCCAATGCCGTTATCGGTTCCCTGCCAGGTGAAACCTGCATGATTGCCATGGATGCCAAGAAACTGCGTCCCATGATGATCGGTGGCAACCCCGGTGAATGGGCCGCGGCCTCAGAAATGTGTGGTGTAGACGCCATGATCCCGGTACGTGACCGGGCAAACGACTTTCAACCAATGCGTCAACACACTGTTATTATTCCTCCAGATAGACAGGAGCTCGAGATATGGTCTCAATTCGATCAATTCCCTCAGAACCAGGCAGCCTAAGTCCAAACGACTTGCCCTGGCGAATCGTACATGACGAAAACCGCTGTACCCTGTGTGGTAAGTGTGCGGCTGTCTGTCCGGTTAATACCTTAAAACTTACCTATATGCGTAAGCGTATGCCACGGTTGGTGCTTAACTCATCAGAGCGTGGCAGTAACTTTAAAACATTTGTTGGCATTCGTCAGAATACCGATGTCGGACGCCGTTGTATTGGTTGCGGAACCTGCTCCATGGTTTGCCCCAATGAGGCGATTAGCCCGGTACATAACTCCGAAGATCGCTACAAGTTCCAGGCCACGGCTGGTGGTGATGCCGTCAAGCGTGGTGGCAGGCGTAACGATACCAGTTCCAGTCTGCTTGACCGGATCATCTTTAATCGTATTTCCATGCTCACCGACCCCGCCCTTGATGCTGGTCGCCATGAGTTTACCTATAATACGATTTTAGGTCGTCTTCTGCCCCCCGAAGAATATGTAAAGCGGAAGCTTGCCGGAGAGTGGATTCCACCAACCCGGGAGATCTTCCCCTTTATTATTGGTTCCATGTCTTTTGGCGCCCTGTCACCGAATATGTGGCTTGGTCTGCTTCAGGGCGTGGCCTATTGTAATGAAGTTCTTGGGATTCCTGTTGTTATGGCGACCGGCGAGGGTGGTTGTCCGCCATGGGTGTTAAGGTCGCCTTTCCTTAAATACATCATCCTGCAGGTAGCCTCCGGTTATTTTGGCTGGGATGAAATCATTCGTGCCATCCCTGAGATGCAATGTGAGCCTGCCGCCATTGAAATTAAGTATGGACAGGGCGCAAAGCCCGGTGATGGTGGACTGCTTATGTGGTTTAAGGTGTCAAAGCTTATTGCCCGTCTGCGTGGTGTGCCCCAGGGTGTTGATTTGCCTTCACCTCCTGTCCACCAGACCCTGTACTCCATTGAAGAGTCGGTGATGAAGATGATCCAGTCCATGTCCATGGCCTGGGACTTCAAGGTGCCGGTCTATCCCAAGATTTCCGGTTCAACTTCGGCAAAATCGGTGCTTAATAATTTGGTTCGTAACCCCTATGCCTCAGCTCTTATGATTGACGGCATTGATGGCGGAACCGGTGCGGCCTACGATGTTTCCCTAAATGCCACGGGTCATCCCATCGCTACAAATGTTCGGGATTGTTATCTTGACCTTTGCAAGCAAGGCAAGCAAAACGAGATTCCGATCTTTGCCGCCGGTGGTGTGGGCAAGAACGGTAACGTGGTGCAAAATGCCTTGGCTCTTATCATGCTCGGCGCCTCCGGTGTCCACATGGGTAAATTCATTATGCAATCAGCCGCCGGTTGTCTTGGCTCTGAACGCAACCGTTGTAACGTTTGTAATATCGGCATTTGCCCCAAGGGAATCACCAGTCAGAATCCAAAACTCTATCGCCGTCTCGACCCCGATAAAGTCGCCGAACGGGTTGTTGAGACCTTCCAGGCCATCCAGATAGAAGTGAAGAAGGTCATGGCGCCGCTTGGTCGTTCTCAGAGTCTGCCTATTGGTATGAGTGATGCCTTGGGGATTGCTGATAAGGATGCCGCGGATCGACTTAGTATTCAGTATGTATGTTAATTCGAATTTTGTTGAACGCCGAACATCGAACATTCAACATCGAATTTTGAATTACAAAAAATTGAGTTGCGCAGGTCATTATGAAAGAAAAGTAACATGTTGGATATTCGACGTTGAATGTTCGATGTTTATTCACGCTTACCTGTACGTTTAACCTGTTCACTTCTGACTCAAAGAATAGTGAAGTAAGGAAAATATTATGAGTAAAAAAATAACAGTAAAAGGCCTTGATAAAGAAGGTCAGCGGATCTCCACCCAGGTTTTTGAACGATTGGTCCAGGATGCGTTTACCAAATCCAGAGATCTGGTGCTTGAGACCTATGGTCAGCATAATGTTGGTGGTCGCCTGAAATCTGGCGGTGAAGCCGTTAACATCGAGATCAATGGCCCCTGTGGTCAACGGGTTGGTTGTATGGGTATGCCCGGCACTAAGATTGTGGTTAATGGCCCGGCCTCTGACGATGTTGGTTGGCTTAATATCGGGGCAGATATCACCATTAAGGGTGATGCCACCAATGGTGTGTGTAACGCCATGGCTGAGGGTAAGGTGTATATCGGTGGCAGTATCGGTGCCCGTGGTCTCACCATGACTAAATGGAACCCTGAGTACAAACGGCCTGAACTGTGGATTCTTGGTTCCTGTGGCGATTCATTTGCCGAGTTTAATTGTGGCGGGATTGCCGTTGTCTGCGGGATTGACGCCAAGACACCTGATAATGTTCTGGGTTATCGTCCTTGCGTGGGTATGGTTGGTGGTTCTATTTACTATCATGGTAAGATTGATGAATCTTACTCCCAGATCAATGTCAAGGCGGTACTGCCCAGTGACGAGCAATGGCAATGGCTTATGGCCAATATGCCTGTCTATCTTGAAGCCATTGGTCGCTTGGAACTGCTGGATGAGTTATCAAAGCGTGATGATTGGTCGATTCTTGATGCTATTCCGCCTCAAGAACGGGCCCTTATGAAGACAGGGCCCATGCCTATGTCTGAGTTCGTTCAGAAGGTGTGGAATCCCGGTTTTGGTGGTGGTGATCCGATTCGTGATCTGGCCCCAGGGCTTGACCGTTCCCCTATCGGCCTTATTGAGACCGGAGATCTGCGGCGTAAGAAGCCCTTTTGGGCTAATCGTGACAAGGCGGCCCCCTGTTCCTATTACTGCCCGGTACATATCCCAACCATCGACCGCTTGAAGCTTATGCGGGAAGGAAAAGCCGATGAAGCGTACGATATGTTGATGGAATATACGCCGCTCCCTGCCTCTGTCTGTGGTCATATCTGCCCGAACCTCTGTATGCAGAACTGTTCCCGTCAGAAGGTTGATGAGAAGATTGATGTGCAGATGCTCGGTCGTGCTGCCAAGGATAAAAAAGCTCCAAAATCAGCACCTTCTCTCGGTAAAAAAGTTGCCATTATCGGTGGTGGTCCTGCCGGAATGAATGCCGCCTGGCAATTGGCCAAGGCCGGTGTTGAGGCTCATATCTTTGAAAAAGACACGATCATTGGTGGTAAGCTTGCCCAGGTTATCCCCTGGGAGAGGATGCCAAAGGCCATTTGGGATGCTGAGATTGAGCGTTTTATGTCGGTCGATAATATCACCGTTAATTTTGAAGTAGATATGACGGCGGAGAAGTTTGCTGAACTGCAAAAGGATTTTGATCATGTGATTGTTGCCGTTGGTACTCATTCGCCACGCACCATTCCTTTCCCCGGTCATGAAAGGGTAATTCCAGCCCTTGATTTTCTAAAAGACGCTAAATCGGCAAAGCCCACAAAGTTAAAGGGTAATGTCGTAATTATTGGTGCCGGTAACGTAGGTTGTGACGTGGCCTGTGATGCTTACGCCTTGGGTGCCAAGCAGGTAACCTTGGTTGATATTCAAAAGCCATTGGCCTTTGGTAAGGAAAAAGCGGCGGCTGAGGCCCTTGGGGCCAAGTTCAAGTGGCCGGTGATGACCAAGGAAGTCACCGATGAGGGTCTGATTGATGCAGCGGGTCATCTGATTCCGGCTGATACGGTAATTATTTCCATCGGTGATGTCCCAGCCCTGAAATTCCTGCCTGATTCCGTTGAGGTTCTCAATGTTGGTGGGGCGGCCTGGGTGAAATGTGATCCGGCAGGTCGTACCTCAGATGCCGGGATCTCTGCCGTGGGTGATGTTGAACGTCCAGGTCTTGCTACAAATGCCCTCGGTGCCGGTAAGAACGTGGCAGAATCGCTTATTGCCGAGTTTAAGGGTGAAGAGTATAAGCCCTTTGCCAAGGAAGTAATCCCGCAAAGGAGTCTGACCCATACTCACTATGCGCCGGATAATCAATGTGGCTCTTCTGAAGAGGCTGAAGCTGATCGGTGTCTTAGTTGTGGAAGCTGTCGCGACTGTCATCTCTGTGAAACCATCTGCCCTGAGGATGCAATCTCCCGCGAGAAGCTTCCTGATGGCAGTTTTCGCTATGTTTCTGCTGATGATAAATGTATTGCCTGTGGTTTTTGTGCCGATACCTGTCCCTGTGGTATCTGGTTGATTAATGCGTTTTAATGGTTTATTGCCGTTGTAAATGGTTTTGGCTGTTAGTAAGGTTGAAGGTGTAAGATGGGGGAGCGGTCTTTTAGTCCTTATACCTTTCAAATCTTTAAGCCTTTAGAGTATATCCAGAAATCTCTTGCTAAGATATGGCAGAGAGCAAACTTATCGACAGGATTATTATGCGAGGAAGAAAAAGACATTTAAAAAAGGCGGCTAGGAAAACAGAACTTCTGGCTGCAAAGAAGGGCAGTTGCACGAGTTGTGTTTGCAAGAAAAAAGCAACCACAGTAAAGCCTGCTCCAGTAAAGCCTGCCGCGTCCCCAACAGGTGCGGGTACCAAATTATCCTACTACGGTAAGAGCAAGGTTTGTCATATTGTTACCGTTGCTGGAGATGGTGTGGTTACAGCCCTCTGTGGTGATATTTGGGCTCCTGGCGATGAGAAAGCGGCACCAACAATTATTGATGCCATCACCGATGACCGCAGGCTCTGTAAAAAATGTGAGAAGAAGCAGTAATTCCTTCGGTGTTTTCGGAGGAGTCGTTGTCTACTTAAAAAAGGCTACATTCACCACAATTGTGGTGAATGTAGCCTTTTTTTATGGCAAATACGGATTAAAAGAGGCAGACCCTTGACAGGGGAAAGGGCAATTCCATAGACTATGGAAATGAAAAGTCTTTGCCATGCTCAAAAGATAATAGTTGTCCTCCTCTGCATCATCGTATGGCTTTTGGGAGTTGTTCCTGTTTGGGGGCAAGACCCCCCAATTCTCCATGTCGATTCTGACTTTAGCCGGGTATCAATTGGCACATGGGTCTCTGTTCTCGAAGACCCAAGTGGGGAACTCACCCTTGCCGAAGTAATGGCTGCTGATACGCCCTTTGTCGTTTCGACAACGGATATTATTTTTAAAGGATTTACTTCTTCTGTCTACTGGTTGAAGTTTCAATTGCAGGCGAAGGAGGCCCACTTTGCTAATCTTTTTTTGGAGCTTAAGTATCCGCCTATAGATTTCTGTTCTCTTGATCTTGTTTTTGACACAGGGGAGGTGGTGCATCAGGAGGGGGGGGATATGTTGCCCTTTGTCGACCGGGCAGTGGCCTATCAAAATGTTATTTTCCCGATCACTCTGAAACCAAACCACTCAGTTACCGGGTATTTAAAGGTGAGGAGTGAAGGGTCTTTAAAATTACCCTTTGTCCTCCATTCAGATAGTAATATGATTGTCGCAGCCGGCCGGGAACAGATGGCCCTTGCTCATTATCTCGGGGCCCTATTGGTTATGAGTGTCTTGAATCTGTTTATTTTTTTTAAGTTGCGGGACATCTGTTTTCTCTACTATGTGATCTTTACCTTCCTTTTTGCCAATTTTATGGCGTCTTACTATGGCTTTTCTGGCATGTACCTCTGGCCTGAGTGGATCTGGTGGGCAAATAATAATATTCCCTTTTTCATCCTTCTCTCCATTTCGGGGGCCTTTCTTTTTCCAAGGGCCTTTCTTGAAACTTGGCAGTATCCAGCCATTGACCTAGCTTTGCAGTACGCCATGTGGTTTTTGGCGGTAACTGCGGTGGTTAGTTTGGCAGTACCTTATGCCATTGGCATTCGTTTTGCCAGTCTCTGCGTGCCATCTGCTCTATTTTTGATTTGGGTTAGTTGGTATAGCATGCGTAGCGGCGACCGGCTGGGGAAATACTATCTGGTGGCCTGGGTTGGTTTTGTGTTTTTTTTGCTGATTCAGGTTTTGCAGGTCTTTGGTTATTTGGCCTCTTTTACCCTGGCTGGCGGGGGGCTTTTGCTCGGCTCCGCGTGGCAGGTGGTTGTCTTTGCCCTGGGGCTTACTGAGCGGTTCCGGATGAAGATTGTTGCCTCGGCTGGAGAGGCTGTTGCCGTCGCTGATCGCATGGCCATGGGGGACTTATCCTCGGAGATTTCAATGGCGACTGTCGACTCCAGAGAGGAGTTGTCCGGTCTGTTTGATGCAATGCGCCGGATGCAGGAGAAGCTTGGGGTGATGCTTGCTGGGGTCCAGGAAACCGTACAGATGGTAAATGTTTCCAGTGATTCTGTCTTGTACAGTAGTAGTGAAATTGCCAGCTCCTCAGCTCGACAGGCCGAGGCTGTGTCGGATGTTACCCAGGCCTTGGAAAGGGTGTCCTTGGTAATTTATCATAATGCGGGGGATGCCAGGGAGACCTCGGAGCTTGCCACCAAGGCTTCGTTGGAGATTCTTGAAGGCAGTAAGGTGGTGCAGGAGACGGTTCTTGCCATGCGGTCGATTGCTGAACGGATCAATGTGATCCAGGAGATATCCCGGCAGACCAATCTGTTGGCGCTTAATGCTGCCATTGAGGCGGCACGGGCCGGGGAGCATGGCAAGGGTTTTGCCGTGGTTGCTACTGAGGTTCGCAAGCTTGCTGAACGCAGCCAGGTGGCGGCGACTGAGATCCTGGGTATGGTCGAAAACAGTGTTAGTGTCTCTGAAAAAGCCGGGGAAATGATGGAGGCGGTGGTACCGATGATAGAGCAGACGGCGACCCTTGTTAAGTCCATTGATAAGGATAGTGGCGTGCAGGCCGAGGATCTGCGGAGTACGGTGGGGCGTATGTCGCAACTTGATGTGATTGCCAGCGACAATAAACGCGCTGCCGAGCAACTCTCTGGTTACAGCCATGAACTTGCAGTTCTTGCCAAAGAATTACAACAAAAGATTGATCAGTTTAAATTTCACGATCAACTTCTCCTTTCGGAGTAACTATTTTTATGACAACAGACAAACAACATACTGTGCTTGTGGTGGATGACTCTGCGGCTATTCGCACCATTATGAAGAAGGAACTTGAAAAACGGGGTTACCGGGTTATCACGGCCGCAGATGGAATTCTGGGGGTAGAGGCATTCAAGCTGGAGCATCCGGATGTAGTTACCCTTGATGTTAATATGCCAAATATGGATGGGTTTCAGGCCTGTGCTGTGATTCGCTCCTCCGTTGGTGGGTTGCAGGTGCCTATAGTTTTTATTACTGGTAATGATACCCTGGAGGATCGCGAGCGGGGTTTTGCCCTGGGGGCCATGGATTTTGTCTCCAAGTATTCAGAAAAAGCCTGGGCTGAGGCGGCGGATGTGGTGGATAAGGTTCTGGCCAAGGACAAGAAACTTGGTGGGGTTATGGCCATGGTTGTCTCCACCCGCGATATTAGTCTGCGAATTATGACCTCGTCTCTTACCCGGTTTGGTGTTGATGTCATACAGGCCAAAACAGATGAGGCGGTGCTTAGCACTCTCCAGGAGAAACGGGAGCAGCTTGATCTGGTGTTGGTGGATTTTACCACCATCGGTCTTGATTGTTTTAAAATTTGTGATGTTATTCGCAACCATCTCCATCTCCACGATCTGCCCGTTATCTTTCTTGTCGCCCCGGAACACCAGGATATGGTGCTTGAGATGTATCAGGCAGGAATTACCGACCAGATTAGAAAGCCCTTCACCCAGGAAGAACTGCGGGGCAAGATTATCAGTCATCTGGAGTATCGAAGTCATATTAAAAAACTTGGCATAGAGATCACCAAAAACAGAATGATTCTGGAGGTGGCCGATGAGGGGATTGTTGGCGTTGATCGTGAGGGGGTTGTGAATTTTGTAAATCCTGCCGCCGCCGAGATGATTAAGCTGCATATCGGGGATTTTGTTTCCCGTTATTTTGCTGAATTTATTGCTGTTGCCGAGACGGGTGAAGATCATGTTGTTATTCCTCATTTTTATGAGAGAAATGATGGTCGTTCAGTGTTGCGGAAGAGTTCCGGTGAGTCGTTCCCTGTCCATTTTTCGGCAGCTCCGGTCAGGCTTGGTAAGGAGAATCTGGGAGGGGTGATTGTTTTTAACGATATTACTCGTTCTTTGCAGCTTGAACAGGAGAGAAGGGATACCATAAAAATCCTTGAACAGGAGATGAACGCCGCGGGTAGTCTGCAACGCTCGCTACTACCGAAAAAGAGTGATGTTGAGGCAATTTCTAGCCTTGATATTGGTTATTTCTGCAAGGCCTACTCTCCTGTTTCTGGTGATTTTTTAATCGTTGAGGAGGTGGCTGAAAACAAGGTTGCGGTGCTTGTGGTTGATGTCATGGGGCACGGGGTGAAGGCCGGGCTTGCCACTATCCGTATAAAGACCCTGTTTGATGATTTTAAACGTGATTATACCGATCCCGGCAAGCTTGTGACGCAAATAAATAACAAGGCCTTTACCTTGGCTGATAATGGCTTGTTTCAGACTGTACTTCTAGCCGTGTTCGATCTGGAGCAGAACAGGGTGGTTATCGCTTCAGCCGGAGGTATTCCGCCCCTGTTCTACACCCAAGCGACAAAGGAAATGGTGATTCATGAAACTTCTGGCAATCCGGTCGGTATTACCCAGGGTGAGGATTTTGAGGTTGATGTTCTGACCTTGGAGTTTAAGCAGGGTGATGGTCTTATTCTGCAAACCGATGGTACTCTTGAATGTGTTAATAATGCCGGTCTTGCCTTTGATGGTTACTTAACTCAGGCAACGGGTAAGGCGCACTTGGGTCAGGGTAAGACGAGCCAGGCCATTGTCGATGATATTATATATGATGCCACCACCTTTGTTGGTGAACACGGTTTCGATGATGACCTTACCCTCGTTGTGGTGCAGAGGGGCTAGGGTATTTTTATGTGCGTATACCGAGTATTGATTGTTTCTGTTTAGGGTTAAAACCTTCGCCCTTCGGAGTATCATCCCTCACTTACCGGGCGAATAACAGCAAAGCTGTGTCTGTTTTGCTAGCAGTCGTCGCGTTGCTACTGTTTTCTTTGAACGTTCAACATCGAACTTCCAACGTCCAACATCGAATATGGAAACGCTACGCTTGTCTGTTTTCATAAAGAGTAGCGAAGCGACGAAAGTTCCATCTCGAAGTCTAACGCTTATCTCAGCGTTGGAATTTCGATGTTAATTTGTTTGTTGTACTGTCAATGAAACCGGCCTGTGCCGGTGATGGACTTCTCGAAGTCGCGTTGGCCTCGCTAATCGGTCCGCATTCTACCCCACCTGCTTGAGCGGGTGGTAGTTGAGTAATACCCAAGTAAGAGCAATTAGCTGAAATCTTTGCTTATCTCCCACCTCCATGGTTAAAGAAGCCTATGAAATTTTTTTTAAGACTGTTTCTGGCTAAACCGCTTTTTCTTCTTGTGCTGGTCTTTACGCCCTTTTTTACGGCAACTATCTCTCTTGCCCAGACAACACTCCATGTCGGTTTTACCGATAATCCCCCTGCGGTGTTTCGGGGTGATGATGGTACGCCCCAGGGGATTTATATTGATGTTATGGATTATATTGCCGAGCGGGAGGGGTGGCGTCTTGAGTATCAGGGAGATCTCTGGGTCAACAACCTCATAAAACTCCAGAACGGCGAGCTAGATCTCCTCCTTGATATTGCCAGATCCCCAGAGCGGGCCAGGATTATGGCCTTTTCTTCTGTGCCTTTGGTGGAGGATTGGGCGCGTGTTTTTGTCGCGCCTGATTTAATGGTGGCAGGCTTTGCTGATCTTGCCGGTAAACGGGTTGGTCTGGTGCGGGGTGATATTCATACCGAAGTGTTTCTGCAAATCACAACCCTGCTGGGGATTGAGCCCATCATGGTGTTTACTGAGAGTTCCGAGATGGGTATGGATCTCCTGGCAAGAGATGAACTTGATGCCCTGGTCTTGCCTAATTTGCAAAGTAAGGTGGTTAGTCATAGGGTGAGTTGTGTAAAGACTGATCTGATTTTTAATCCGGTGGAGTTGCGTTTTGCCGCGCCCCTTGTTGGTAATGCCAATATCCTTGAACGGATTGATTATCATGTAACAAGGCTTAAACAGAATCCCTCCTCACTTTATTATAAATCCATGACTAAATGGGTGGAGGGGGTTGGTCGTATTGTAATCCCCCAGTGGCTTAATGCTGCCTGGCTTGTTGGTGGTGTGGTTGGCTTAATTTGTATTATTGTACTTTTTAATATTCTCCTACGCCATCAGGTGCGGGTCAAGACGCGGGCCTTGGCAAGGTCCATTGCTAGTCAACAGAGGCAGGACAGTGAGCTTTCCGTGGCAAAGGATATTCAGCTAGGTCTTCTGCCACCCCCGGCCTTTAGTGTTGCTGATTATGACCTGTCGGCCTATCTGCAACCGGCTAAAATGGTGGGTGGGGATTTCTTTGATTTTTTCAGCCTTGCCGGTGATCGGTTCTGCTTTTTGATTGCTGATGTGGCCGATAAGGGAATTCCTGCGGCCCTGTTTATGGCCTCCACCAAGACCTGTCTGGCGGTGATGGCCAAGGATTTTCGTTCCCTTGCGGGGCTTATGACTGCAGTGAATCGGGAAATTTCCGAAAATAACCCCCGCTGCATGTTCGTAACGATGTTCTGCGCGGTTCTTGATCTTAAAAGCGGTGTTTTGACTTACACTCTGGCAGGTCACGAACCACCATTTCTGCGGCGGGCAAATGGTGAAATACTGGTGCTTGACCAGGCCCACTGCATGGCCCTTGGCCTTGATGAGGATGCCCCGTATGAACAGGCTGAAATAATGCTGCTTCCAGGAGACACGCTGTTTATGTTTACCGATGGTGTATCTGAGGCCATGGATGGCAAAGGGGAGCAATTCGGTGAGGCGGCGATCAGGTCGACCCTGGTTAAGGCCAGTTACGGGGAGAGTGCTAATAAGGTGGTTTTGGCTGTGCAAGAGGCGGTTAAGCGACATGTTGGCACGACACCTCCCCATGATGATATCACCATGCTCTGTGTGCGGAGGAAGGCCTGATGTGGCATCTCGATATCAATACTGGCAACTTTTCCATGACTGAGGTGGCGCAACGGATTGCAGCGTATCTTGCTGAGTGCAGGTGTCCGGAGGGGATAATCTTTGCAATTCATCTGGTGGTGGAGGAGCTTCTTACCAATGTGGCGTGCCATGGTCATTCCCCGGAGATTAGACTGGGGATTGAAATGACCGCAGGCCATGTACTGCTGGAGGTTGTTGATTCCGGTGTTCCGTTTAATCCCCTTGAGTATGAGGTGCAGGGGCTTGATCAGGCCTTTGCTGACCGTGAAGTTGGCGGTATGGGCATTTATCTGGTGAAAGAAATGATGGACGAATTATCCTATACCTATAAAGATGGTAAAAATAGATTGCGGGCTGTGAAGCAATTTGCCCCATAAAACTGATGGAGATGACTATGCCTTTGCAATTAACCTATGAACAAAAAGCGCCTGGGGTGTTTACCCTGCAACTTGCCGGTTCTCTGGACACTGATACTTATCAGGATTATGAGGCGGAGGTAGACAAGCTATATGCTGAATTTCCGGTGGTTAAGGTCATTATCCTTGACCTTGAAGGACTGACCTATATTTCCAGTGCCGGGGTGCGGGTGATTCTCGCCACCAAGAAGAGGCTAAAAGGCATGGGTGGGGAACTTGGTATTTTGCATATGCAGCCCCAGATCGAGAAGGTCTTTGCCATTATCAAGGCTTTGCCCTCCCTGCAGGTGTATGGCTCCATTGCCGAGCTTGATGCCTATCTGAAGGCTATTCAGAAGAAGGTTGTGGCAGGCGAAATGTAGGTTTTAGCGGCTTATTCTGGGGCAAAACGGGAAGGTTTAAGAATTACCATGGCAATGGGGAACCTGCGGTTGCCGAAATCTGCCCCGGCATAATCCACAGACCAGTTACGCAAATTTTCCTGAATGGGAGCAAGGTGGATGGTTGGGTAGTTTAGCCCCTTTTTAAAGCCTGAAAAGCCACAGACATGGCCTTTGCCGTGTATGTCGGTTGGTGTGCCGTAGGTTCGGCAGTTTACCGGGCGTCCTTCGTAGCACAGGCAGGTGTCGGTTTCTCCCAGCATGGGGCAGCGGACCCTCGCCTGTTCCGGATTTTGTCCTTCCCGCAACAGGGCTTCGTATTCCGTAAGAGCGCGGGTGGCCTTAGCTTGCATTTTGGCGATAAGTTCTTTATCTTTAAGGAGAATTGAGGCCAGATGCCCAGCTTCGATAAAGGAGATGTCAAAGGCGGCGTTGCAACAGTCGGCACACCCAGGCTTGCACAGCACCTCTTTCGGGAATTGCTCGAAGATTTGGGCCACTGACTGGTCTATAACGGTAAAGAGCTGTAAGAGTTTTGCGTACATGATGGCTGTGAACCTAGTCGTTTCACCGATCAAGGTCAATGGTGTTTTTTGATCAATAATGAGGGGGGCTACAAGGGTTTCAATATTTACACAAGTCCGCTGGAGCTTGCAATTTCTTGTGTAAACCTTGAAACCCTTGCATCCCCCGGATCGGAGACCGCTTCTTTACATTCTTTATCTTCTTGTATTCTTTTATCTCGGAGTCGCTATGGAATCCCTGCATATTGTCTGCCCCCAGTGTTTTAAAACCAGCCGTGTTCCCACAGATAAGATGGAGCATGAGCCGAAATGTGGTCATTGTCATGCACCGTTGTTTACTGGAGCGGTGGTCGAGGTTGGTTATGATGGCTTTAAAAAACAGGTATTTCGCAACCATATCCCGGTGGTTATTGATTTCTGGGCCTCATGGTGCGGGCCATGTAAGATGATGGCACCGGCCTTTGGCCAGGCGGCAAAGACATTAGAACCTCAGGTTCGTTTTGTTAAACTCAGTACGGAGTCGGAGCCGATTTTGGCAAAACAGTGGAATATCCGCTCCATCCCCACCATGGTCATTGTCCGGGATGGTAAGGAGATTGCCCGTCAATCTGGGGCACTTGCTGCTGATGATATTATTTCCTGGATTCGTGCCAGTATCTAGATTGTGATGGGTTTCAGATCTGAAATCTTAAAAAATGTTGAGTCTAAAAATTTTATCTGCTGCGCTGGCGTAAGCAAAGATCTTCCCTGGGCCTTTGTTAATGCTTTGACGGGTTGCTCTCAGGAGTTTAAGGGCTTCTTTGATAACGGGAGAGGGGAGTATAATAATAAATTTGAGCTTGCATTCTCTCCTGGCTCTTAATACTATAATTCCCCGGTCACCATAATAATGACAGTTTTGGGTGGGCTTGTAAGCAGGTGTGGTGTTCAACATTCTCGGTGGCTTGATATTTATCGTGGTGATTGTTACTTTTCTTTGTCCAGGGATTTGTCTGGTTATCCCTTCTTTCTCCTAAGAAATATATAGGAATCTTGTGGTTTTAAAACAAAGTTTACTGTAGTTCCCTCACATATTGTGGACTTTGGCATTGTGTCTATGTCGTTGTGATGTCCGCGTGTCGTTATTGTTTAAGATTGTTTTTTGTTATGATGTAAGTTTTTCTGGATACTTTGCAATCCCGGAGGATGAGTACATTATGAAAAAAATGACATCAGGCGAAAGGACTGCTCTTGCTCTTAATACTAGAATAGAACCAGAACAGGTCTCGAAGGGACAGTGGCCATGGTTTGGTTAACTTCTTTATTGGACACGGAAGGGGTGTTCCCCAAAGAAGATATTGTCTCTCTGCTTAGCGGTGGCAGTCAGTCGGTTAAAGACGTGGATATTCTTCAAGATCACGGTCTTGGCCTCGTTCTTCTCCGCGAGATTTGCGCGGAGGTGTGTTTGCAAATTAAAGAGCATTTGGCCCGGTCTGACTGTGAAATTATAATTGTTACCTCCCAGGAGCGCCTAACTAGCCAGCAATGCTGGCCGTTACTGCAGGCCGGGGTAACTGAGGTCCTCAATCTTGCACAGGTGGAAAGAGTTCTTGCGCCCCTTATTCTGCACCGTGGCGAAAGACGGTGTTTTCTGGATGAGGTTCTTGCTTCACCTCTTGTCCATAAAAATCTTGTTGGTGTGTCCTCCCTGTGGCGACGCACTTTGCGTCGAGCTGTAGAAATAAGCTATTTCTCTAACAATTCTCTGCTTATTTCCGGTGAAAGTGGTACAGGCAAAGAGCTTATTGCCCGCCTGGTTCATAGTCTCGATCAGAGGAAAGATAAGGGCGAAATGGTCATACTTGATTGCACCACTGTGTCACCTGAACTTTCTGGTAGTGAATTCTTTGGGCATGAAAAAGGAGCTTTCACCAATGCGGTTGCTAGCCGTCAGGGTGTCTTTGCTTTGGCACATAAGGGAACCTTGTTTCTTGATGAGGTTGGTGAGTTGCCGTTAGGTCTGCAGGCAGAACTTCTCCGGGTGACCCAAGAGGGAACATATAAGGCTGTGGGGGGAAACCGCTGGGAGACAACAGATTTTCGCTTGCTCTGCGCCACCAACAGGAATCTGGAGGAAGAAATCGTCTCAGGTTCATTTCGGGCTGACTTCTTCTACCGTATAGCCACGACCACCATTAATTTGCCCCCTTTGGCCAAGCGGCGAGAGGATATTGTTTTTCTTGTGCAGCATTTCTTAGATCAATTAAGACCGGCAGAAAAGATCGACATAGACCCTCTGCTTTTAGAGTTTCTTTGCCTTCGCGATTATCCGGGAAACGTCAGGGAGCTTCGGCAGTTAGTTTGTAATCTGGCCATGTCCTACCCAGGAGCTGGCCCTCTCACCCTTGGTCTGTTGCCTGAAAACATCAGACAGCAAGACAATGATATTTTTATGACCAGCCCTAACTCTCTGGATCAGCATATCAGGTGTTCCTTGGCCCGTGGGGCAACATTGCGCGATTTAATTCAAGATATGGAAGATGCCACGATTCGCCTGGTTTTTAGACAGGAGAAGGGCCATGTGGGTCGGATAACCGATACTTTGCAGGTCAGCGACAGGACCCTACAAAATAAGGCGGCCTATAGAAAATGTCGAGATCTGTATAGGGAGGAGCAGGGTGGTGGAAAGCCTAGAAAAGATAGTTTGCAGGTGGGCCTTTAACCAGGGGGGTAAGATAATTTACGAGATGATGAAGTTGTTTCCAGGAGTGATCTGCCCGGATGATAAAGCTTAACTGTTTCACTCCAAGGCAGCTGTTTTCGTGGGCGATGGTTCGTATGCCGAACCTTCTCAGGTCACGCGCCAGACTTGTGGCCTGTTTTGTTGCTGGTAAAATGCTTTGCACAGGAAACCATGAGGAATTACTGGTGGTAATATTTTGTTTTTTTAACTCCCTTCGTAACCAGGCCAATCGTTGCAAAAGCTTGGTTCGGAGAATATCCCCCTTGTTTTTGTTTATTGCCAGAGCATGAAGGAGAGCTATGATATTGGCTTGGGAGGGAGGGGAACAGCTCATTCTTGTTTTGCTGTTGGCCTTAAATAGTTTGATAAGGTTGTTGTTAGCTCCCAAAAAGGCCAGGGGTGCCCCCAAACCCTTGGCGAGGGAGGCAATCACCAGTACATGGGGGGCGTATTGTAGCCCATGAAATGCCAGGGAGCCGCCACCTCCATGACCGAAAGGGATACCACCTGTCCGGCGGTGGCCGAGTACCCCTAAGGCCTGGGTATCATCAATGAGTAATAGGCCACCGTGTTTTGCCGCCAAATAGGCCATTTCTGCTAGAGGGGCTGGGCGGCCGCAACCAGTGCAAAAACCATCACTTATAATAATTGGGGTCGTGTTCTCTGTCCGCCTCTTATTGAGACGGTGGGCCAGATCATAGGTGTCATAGTGGCGAAATTCCTGAACCATGGCCCCTGTAAGTGTCGCCCGCTCACAGCCCCAGCGTCCAACAGGGTAGAGATTGCTATCTAAAAGGAAATCCCCACCACCTTGGGCCAGAATTCCGGCAAGATCCCAGAATAGATGGAGGGTGGATGTGCCTAATACCCCTGACTGACAACCAACCAGGTCGCATAGGTTGCGTAAGGCTTTGCTCTCCTCCGGGTTTTTCTGTGATAGGTCTGCCGGTACGCCTTTAGTGAATTCCTGCCAGGGTTCCAGGGCCTGGGATGGGTGGCGTAGACCCAGGAAGAGGGCTGATGTGAAGTCTGCCCCTTTCATGGGTGTCCATGGCCATGCTGGGCTAGATTTATCTAGCATCAGGCCACTGCCAACCGTTGGTTTTCACGTTCACGGAGAAGTTTGCCAGGCATGGTGAAGTCTAGAACTTCATCATTGGCTATATCCACCCCGGTAACCACTCTGTAGGCGTGAATATAGGTTTGAATCTGCTCTCTAAAGGCACCGGCCCAGCCTGCAGCATTAACTGTGGTGGCCTGGGTCCATGCTGCCAGACGCACTGAGAGAAGAAGCTGTTCGCCACAGGTGGCCAAATCATAATAATGATGAACCGGTGTGGTGTCCCACCCCTGGAGGTTCTTCATTGTGTCCACTCTGCTCATCCATTTCTGACGTTGCGGCACCATGGCCCGGCCACCCAGAAATTGTTGCATTTCATCCTGAGCTAAAATCCACTGCTGAACCAGCATTTCTCGCCTGGCCCTAGCTGGCATGCTACCATATTGATTATGTGCCCCGTAGGCGATAATCTCATGGAGCTCTCGCAGGCAGTTCAACAGGGGGAATGAGTCCTCATTAATCTGGGCGTCATCTTTATCGCGAAAATAGAGCATGGCCTGACGTAGCAGGGTGTGAAAGGACTCCAGGAACTTTGTTCGAGAATCAACAGAATCCTTAGTATTAACCGCCGCGCCAAGTAATCGTAGCCCGTAGTGATGGTCATACTCGTAGGAACGCCTGGTCATGGAGAGCCGTTTCCCCTCGCTTTCAATATAGTCGTAAATAATATTGTTTAGACTGTCATTTAGGCGAAGGGGGGCAATCTCCAGGTGGGACAGAGGGTCATGCTTTTTTAGGCCCGGCTTATTCTGGAACCTCCTGCTTACAGCATTGATAGTTTGAATTAGGAGCCCTTCCTCAAGCCAGTAGGACCAGATAAGCTCGATTGGACATTGATCCTTACCCGCACTAACATAGTTCTCTTCTATTTCCCCCTTTACGTCCTCATCTGGGGAGGCTAGGCCCAGAAAATTAGTCGCCATCTTGATCAATTCTTTGTAGGAATTATCTAGGCCACAGGGGGAATTGGTGAGGCATTTATGGGTCCCCGTTATCTCCTCAAATTTATCAAAAGACCGATTCTCAGTCTCTGTCTTGATATAGCTCCAGAGCTCATCCTTGGGACTGCTGTCATCCCTGATAAAGAAGTTCACGGCAATAGGTTTCTGCAAGATATCATCGATCTTAGCAGAACTGGTTCGGGTAATACTCTTGTTGGCCAATTCCTCCTGCAACTTCTCGATCTGGGCTTCTAGTTGCAAAATCGTTTCTTCATGTGTGGCGGTTTTTTTTTCGGGTTTGCTTTTTCTCATCTTTAATCCCTCTCTTGGTTATTAAGCCATTTTATTCTTACGATTGGCGATCATGGCCCAGGGTTCCATTAGGGACGTGATCAGACTCGTTTCCTTTTCTGGGCTTATTCTGTTTTCCCATCGGGCCTGGCCGATTACAGCCAAAAGCTCAATGGGTGATCTTTTGCTTAAGGCCTGCTGGTCACTTGACCAGTGGCGCCATTTATGCTGCAGACTGTCTATCTGCAGGTTGTTACGGTTAAAGAGATCAATGAATCTCTTATTACCCATCTGAGAAACAGGGTGATTAAAGAGCATTTCCAGAAACTCCGGTGTAGTTGTCAAGACCTGCCGACAAAGGAGCCTGGTTTCCGTGCTCAATTTTTCTGCGGGGTAATAACTATGCCATAGTCTCTCCAGCTTTTGCCACTGGTCGTGGGGGAACAGATATTGGCCCACGGCACAGGCCAGTAGAACCCGGATCCACGGAAAGGGATGGGGGTCTCCTGGCTTGAGCCTATAGATAAAGGCCGGGGGGAGGCTGAGTACTCCAACCAGACCATTAACGGCGGTAATCCCCAGCCTCGATATGGCCCAGCAATCGGCAATAATCTCGGAAATACATAGGCGAAAATAACGCCAGGCACTCACCTTTGCCTTTCCTGTATGGCTAAGAACCCTGTCAATCGCAGTTTTGAGAGAATGGACTAGGCCCAGTATGGCCACAGCCTGATGACCAACTTCGTGAACCAGAGAACAGGCAATGGAACTATCCAAGAGGCGGGAGCGGGGAATCCGGATCAAGGCCACTGGATTCATTACTCCGCCTGGGAGTTTGGTATCTTTCCGGCGGATAGCGGCACCCAGCCCTCTTTCAAGATAGGTAAGCATATGGGGAGCTTTGGGTAGGGACAAGCGGGGGTGCAGGGCATCCCGAGCCAGCCAGTCAAGACCTGCCAACCAAATTCCATAACCATGCTCACCCCGTTGTGTCAGGACATCCGCAAAGATATCGTACTGGACGAGGATGGCATTAAAGCGTAAACGCAGAAAGGAATAATAACGCTGGTTCTTCTCTGCGTCCCGGTCTGTCAACCTTCGCTTAAACTGCTGGAGTCGTTGACTTAACTGTTCTTTTTGGCGGGCAATGAGTGAATCTATCCCCTGCAGAACACTAGGTGGTGTCACTGCTGCCGGAACCATGGTCATGGTTACACTCAATGGCCGCAAACCAGCCAACTTCAGATCTAGCGCCACAGCATTGTGCTTGAGATTTGCGTGGGTTGTTCTACCCATGGCCTATACTCCCTTCAGGAGAATGCTGTTGCCCCGTCGCAGCCAAACACCTTTGGTTGCCATACCCTGGCCTGATGTACGCCTACGCTTACGTCTGTGTGGTCTGGGGTTTTGTTGTCGTTGCCTGAGTTGAGCGGCAATGCGAGACATGGCGGCCTGAAGACCCTGTATTTCGTCATCACCATCATCAAACGCCTCAAACTCATCATCGAACTCAAATTCCGTCTCTTCAACATTGGTAGTTGTGTCTATATCGTGCATTTTTTTGTCTCCATTCTTTATGTTTTATCTGACCGGGCCGCGTCGCCAGGGCTACACATAAGCAGTTTGACTAACTTAGCTAATAGCTGCTCTTGTAGACCCTGACCACGGAACGGGTATGGGTGT
>JAJRUT010000004.1 GCA_024277655.1 Deltaproteobacteria bacterium
ATTAAATGTAATTATTTATGCTTTCTTTCGTTAATGCTGCAAAGGAGACTGCAGAGGGTGTGCCAGCTAGTTCAAACAAAAGGGGAGGCATACGCTAACACCTTGAAAAACGTATATTAAATACGTTTTTTTTAACTGCACCGAGGAGGAATGGCTGACAATGGCTTATTTTTAGTCACTGAGAAGAGAAAGGGTCTGGCTGAACTGGTTAAAAATGAGACACTAAGGACATGGACGGAGCAGGGGTGTGACTGGTTACTAGGAGCTTATCCGAGTGCGCCACCAGCCAGAGGGAATACAGGGATGCTACTTGTTGACGCAAAGGCTGGGGATCGTCTGGAACTCGCCTGTTTAGCTGCTAAAATAGCCGTATAATCTGACGTGACATAGTAATCACGCCAGATTATACGGCAGATTGCTACCGGCTACAGGCCAACCTCCTTAATCGTCACAAATTTCAAGGCGTGGGTTGTGCATTTTGTAACACAGGCCGGGCGCTTACCACGGTCAACCCGGTCCAGACAATAATCACACTTAACTGCCTTGTTGGTGTCGGGATTGATCTGGGGGATAGACCAGGGGCAAGCGCCGGCGCAGGCCATGCAGCCTATACACCTCTCCTGATCTATATAGACAATACCGTCTGGTCGTTTAATCATGGCTGCTGTGGGACAGATTGGCACACAAAACGGGTCATCACAGTGGAAACAGGAACGGAAGGTAAACTCCGTTTTTGGCACACCCTTTACCGATTTCAACGGGTCATGACCTATTTCACAAAGAATCGGCCCCACCGGCAACCCCTTATTAATCTTGCAATGGACCTCACAGCCGTGGCAACCAATACAGCGTTTTGAATTAAGGTAAATCATGTAGTTGTTCATAACTCAACACTCCTCTTGGGATTATTGGGGCTAAGCCGCACCTGAACAAAGGTTTCACAAAGATTAATGGCCCCACCCGCCCTGTCCCAGTCATCAAGTTTATTAACCATGAGTTTCTGATCACTCAAACCGGCGTGGTAGGCCTTGGTTTGCAGGGGAATTTGCCGACCAAAGCCATGTACCGTGTAGACGGCCTCGGGATGAATAAATTCGGTCACCCTGGCCCTAACCCTTTCAGTTACACCGTTTTCAGCAATAACATCCACAACATCATTTTCTTCAACCCCAAGCTTTGCGGCAATTTTTTTATTGATCCATAAGCTGTTTTTGGGCATCAATTCATGGAGCAATGGGTTGTTAATGGTATGAGAGTGTGAGTGAACTGCCGCCCTGCCATAAACAAGCCTGAACATGCCCTTGGGTGGTTTTCTTGGTGACTCATAGGTGAGCAAAGACGGCAGATTGGCATCCTCAAGTTTTTTACTGATGATCTCAATCTTACCGGAAGGGGTGTTAAACTGGCCAGCCAGTTCCTGCCGGTCAAACATGATGGGCTTGTCGCTCAAGGAGATGAAACCCTTTTCCTCAAAATCATCAATGGTGAATTCGGTTGGTTCAAGCTGCCATTCATACAACTCTTCAATGGTTTTATAGGGGAAGTAATCGCCAATATCGAGACGATCGGCAAGTTGTTTGAAAATCTCCCAGCCCGCCTTGGTATCAAATTCAGGCTCAAGCGCCTTACGTCTCACTGCCAGCCGTGGCTTAGGACCCTTTTGCAGACAAATCGGGTTATCCCTTTCCAGATAGGTAGATTCTGGCAAGATAACATCCGAATACCAGCCAAATTCACTATAATGGGTATCTATAGAGACCAGCAGGTCACAATTATCAAAAAACCGTTTCTGGCGTTGCGGGTCAGGCATTGAAGTGAAGGGGTCATGGCGCATGGCGATCCACGCCTTGACGGCGTAGGGGTCATGCTTCTCCATAGCATCAAAGAAGAGATGCGCCAAACCAGGCCCCTTGTCAAAATGTTTGTATTTCCAGCCAACCCCATCCGCCCTCTTTATATCCGGCTTAGGACAATCCAGATTGCGGATACCCTTAATCCCGCAATCACTAGGCCCCTTGGGAATAATCAGACCACCCTTGGTCTCAATATTACCCATTAACACATTGAGGATATGTAGGGCCCGGCTGGCATAAAAGGAATCCTTGTAGCGGGACAGGTTCCAGCCGGGATGAAAGATTACCTGGGGCATATCCTCTGCCACTTCATCGACAAAATCAAGAATAGCCTTTTCCTTCACTCCACATTCCTTGGCAGCCCACTGCGGTGTATATTGTTCCACGAAATAACAAAGCTCATCAAAACCACTGACATAACGATCGATAAACTCCTCATCGTATAAGCCGCGTTTAATTATTTCGTGGATCATGCCCAGAGCCAGGGCATAGTCTGTTCCCGGCCGCACCTGAAAGAAGCGGGAGGCCTTAAGTCCTGTCATGGACTGGCGAACATCGACATAGGTAAGCCTACCACCATTATCGAGCATATCCATGGTTTGCAGGTTCTCAGCTATCTTCAGGGAGGCAAACATATTGCGCCCAAAGAGAACCAGATGCTTTGAATTCTTTATATCGTAGCCAAACCCTGTCCGGCCAACGCCATTGAGGGAAAGACTGGCGTGATGGGTGTTTCTGCCACAGGTATTATCATGGTTGGTATAGTTGGGTGAACCAAAGGCATGGATAAAGGTTTTGTACATATCCTGCCACGGGCCACCCCGGGATGAAAGAACCACTGACTCCGGGCCATGCTCTTTTTTAATTTTTTTGAGCTTATCAGTAATGTAATCGTATGCCGTATGCCAACTGACCTTCTGCCAACGTCCAGCCCCACGCCCTCCTTCACGGATAAGCGGTTGCTGGGGGCGTTCGTTATCGGCAACGAGGGCAACTCCGGCCGACCCCTTAGCGCAGAGCGCACCGCCAAGTAGATGCTGGTTACCTTCAATCCAGACCACCTTGTTGTTTTCCACCTCAACCCGGATGGGACAACGAACGGTACACATTCCGCACATACTATAAACTGATTTTTTCATCTGTTTCTCCTCTGAAAAAACAAAAAATCTTCCTGTTTGCACCAATTCCCTTAAGATACAACCCCGGGACATGTGGCATACCGCGCGACAGTTGTCTTAACCCCGGGCAGCAACCACCAGGCGAAATACACCCCCATGAGTGACAGAACATAGCAAAACAGGCCACCAATCAGAATTGGCCCATCAGAGGCCCAGGCAAGCTCAAAGATATATGCTTGCCCAAAAATAATTCCCAGCCTCTCTGCCTTGTAAAACTCATTAACATACGCCGCCATAATGGCAATTGGCAGACAGGTTGTGACCAGACTGAGCATCAATCCTTCAAAGAAATAATCGTAATAGACACGATTAAGTTTGGCCTGATCTATATTGCGGGCCATACGTTTGCCTTTGTCGATATCGGCAAATTGCCCAGTTTCCTCCCTCAGACTAAGCCAATAGTTGAACTCCTTCTCAAGCGTTTTATAACGCTTGGTCTTGCATTTACGGCTTAATAACTTACTCAACCCAACGACCGCAAGGGCAAGAAGAAAGATCACCGGTGCTGGCCCTAATAAGTGCAGGGGAGATATCATTCTGTCAAGACTGCCCGCTCCATACTGAATTACGGAGAAGAGCTGAAACCAGACCTCATCTAAAAAATTGTCCATATTCTCACCGGAACACCCCTCGCCATTAGCCAATGGCCAACACAGAGAGGGGCTTCTTAAGATTAATTTACAATGCCTAAATCCAGTATTCGATCTTCAGGAAGCGGAAGAAGAGGAAGAACAGGGTGCAGGCCAAAATGATCTTTAGCGCTTTTTCACTAAACATCTTCTGGCAACGGCTACCGAGCATACCACCGACAAAACCACCAATAATGATGGCAATGGCCAGCATCATATCCGGCAGATAACCATTAAGCACATAACCAATGAATGAGCCGACACTGGAAAAGCAGGTACCGATCAAGGAAATTGGCACCGCCACGTACATGGGCAGGGCGGCAATAGTGGTCATCATTGGCACCAGCAGAAAACCTCCGCCAATACCAAAGGCCCTGGAGACGATACCAACGATAATACCGAGGACGGCAAAGAGGAGGGGATTGATGCGAAATTCCTCCCCCCAGAACTTAAAGCGATAATCGGTGATACCCGTTTTGACCGGTTCAATTGACCCCATTTCAACTGCGCCACCGGTCTCTTTGGCCTTCTTGACGGCCGCGTTAAATTTCTGGGTCATGGCCTTGATGTTCTTTCTCTTATTCATGGCAGCTGGCCTCATCTCCATCAGGGTCTTGATCCCCATCAGAAGCACCAGGATACCCAGCCATTCCTTATACGCCTTCATCGAAATAAACTGGGTGACGTAACCACCAAGCCACACGGAGCCTATAAAAATACCAGCACCAAAAGACAGGCCAACCGGCCAGGCTACCCGTCTCTCAACCACGGCAAAGCGGTAGAAAGAGCCAAGGGGCGAGAAGAGGGTAAGGGCAATATTTGATGGCCGCAGAACATTGGCCGCGTTGATACCAACCGGACCTGCGGTCTGGACAACCAGGGCCTGAAAGGCACCCATAAGCATACCACCGGCAGCACCGATCATGGAAAAATAGGTGCCCACACCAATGGCACCGAGGATAATCCATAGAGGATTCATGTAGCGATACCCCTTATCAAGCCAAAAGCCGTTCTTGTCAATGGTGTAGGCACCGATCTTTGCGCCATTGACATAGACATCAAAACCCGTGTCCGGGGCTGTGTGCCGATATGTTTTAAAGGAGGCTGTGAATTTACCCGTACTCTTATCAAGCTTGATCGAGGTACCTTTCTCCCAATAATTACCGGAAGAGGCGTCCCCAATAACACTCCGGGCAAAGATAACAACCTTACCCTTTTTATTGCCCTCTTTAACCACTGTATTTATGCCGTATTTGGTCTGATGGGCATAGCGGAAGAAATTCCACTGCTCGGCGGTCTTAATCGGCCCCAGCATGTCCTTCACCTCAACTTTAGCAAAGTCTTCTTTCAGATGAAACATCGTGGTGGTATAGAGCCCACCACCCTTTTTGAACATGAAGGATGGCCCGCCAAACTTCATATCACCGGTCTGCCCGAAGGCGTCCCGGTTACTGGTCAGCATATAATACAGGGGAGGAATGGCGGTGTCGGCCTTAAAGCCCGCTTTTTTGCCTTTTTTGGGTAGTTTTTTCTGCTCAAATTTACCATCACTGTCGCTTGGCCTGAACATTTTCTGCTGGGCCACAGCAATATAGAGCTCCTGACCAGGAGGAATAGTACCCTCAATAGTAACCGTGTCTCCCGCTTTGAACCTTTCTCCAGAGATACTTCCCGATGCCAGACTGAGCCCCGTTGTCATAAAAACAGTCATAAGCGCAACGGTGATTGATATCCACATAACTTTCTTCATTAAATCCCTCTTTGATGTAGTGTTTGGTGAAATACTCTTATCTTCCCCTGTTTTATTCTTCTG
>JAJRUT010000064.1 GCA_024277655.1 Deltaproteobacteria bacterium
AGGGCCTCGTATTGAGGGGATCATGCAGTAGGTGCAGGAGTTTGAGCAACCCTCAGTAATCTTTAAATATGCCCTGTGGCTAGGGGTGGTAAGCTGGCGCGGTGTTTCCCCGGTCATCACATAGAAGGGGTCTGTTTTTATTTCTGGTACCTGTTCGCCTTTAAGATTTTGCAGATGGGTAACAATATTCTGAAAGCCATCGGTACCGATAAACAGATCGACATTGGGCAATTCTTCTTTGAGATTGCCCTTGTAACGCTGGACAAGGCAGCCTGTCACCACCAGTTTCTGGTGGGGATGTTCTTTTTTTATGGCCTCAAGGGCGAGAATAACCTCAATGGCCTCCTCAACTGCTGACTGGATAAAACCGCAGGTATTGACCAGAAGAACATCGGCAGCCTCCGGTTCCTGGACGAGTTTGTAGTCTGCCTCAGTCAATAGGCCAAGCATGACTTCGGAATCGACTCTGTTTTTTGGGCAACCAAGGGTTACGGTGTAAAGGGAGGTCATTGGGGCAGGTTATCCATTAATATAGTTAAGGCAGATTTGGCTTTTTTCTTAAAATGTTTACTGGTGATGCCGCTTTTCCAGGTGTCGTGAAGCAATTCATCGGAAACCACCATAAGCCCGGCGATTTCGATGTTGTAGAAATTACATACCGTACACAGGGCAGTAAATTCCATATCCACTGCTTTTAATCCATTTTGACGATGATTGGTAATATCTTTTGGCAGTTCCCGAAAGGGGGCGTCTGTTGTCCAGATTTTACCCCTGTGGGCTGTGGGGAAGAGCTTGCCAAGGTCATGCTCCAAGGCATGGCTTGTTTTCGGGGGAGTTTTCAGGGGATAGTGGCAGGAAACCCCCTCATCACTGTAACCAAACTGGGGGATAAGAAAATCAGCAATTGCAAGTTTCGGGCTTAAACTGCCGCACCAGCCAAAGACGATGAGTTTTTTTAGGCCGAGGGCGATCAGTTTTTCAAGGGTCATCACCGCCATGGGACTACCCACACAGGGGCCGACCCAAAACTCATTTTCCCTATTGAAACAGGCAAGGGTGGTATGGAAGAGTTTATGCAGGGAGCCTCCCCGTTTCTTGGCTATGGTAGCCCCGTAACTGGCCTCACTGGGGTTCACCAGCATCAGGCAGGTGCCGTTTATGTCGGGATCGTTTTTTGCTTTTACGGCTTTGAGTAATGGATGGTCGCTCATGTCTTTGCTGGTTCAGTTATGGGTGAGTTATTTTGAGCCACAGAATCCACAGAGGGACACAGAAGTTTCTGTCCGTGTTGTTTCGGTGGATTCTGTGGCTATCATATTTTGGTGGCTTCGAAAGCCGGTCTATACTGCTCTTTATTCCGCTTTTGACCATGCCATGCCTTGATTTTCTAAGAAAGATCTCCCGCAAAAGACGATCACGCTCGTTCCTCGCTGAATAAAGGACTATTTTTTATTGGAGGTCTTCCTTGAAAATACTACAGCCTTTCCTGAATGCGCTACATAAAGAACAATATAGACCTCGATTTGGCGGTGGAATTGTTAGTTGTCATAACAAGTGAAGAATCCAAGGCATTGTTCTCAACTTCTCAATCCTCATCTTCCCCATATGTATTCTCGCCGCAGTGAACGTTGAGAATCAAGATCTTTTTGTGCCAGTGTAATTGCTAGACGGAACGGTTTGGCCTTAAACGCAAAAAAGGCTACGGATAAAATCCGTAGCCTTTCTCTTACATAAACCTGTAACCGATGCATAATCGCATCAGCAAACAAAGATCTTACATCATGTCTTTGAGTGGGTTTGCGTAAAGAAGAATCAGGGAGATAACAAGACCATAAATGGTAAGTGACTCAATAAGGGCCATACCAAGAATCATGGTTACGGTGATCTTACCGGAAGCTTCTGGGTTACGAGCGGTACCAATACAGGCACCCTCACAAGCAGAACCCATACCAATACCACAACCGAGGGCAGCAAGGCCTACGGAAAGGGCAGCAGCGATACATACGAGAGCCATGTTGGAGATGCCAGCAGAGGCAGCGCCGCCATCAGAAGCCATGGAAACGCTCGCAAGACCGAGCACCATCAGAGTTGTCAAAACTGTTACTTTTTTCATTTTATTTCCTCCTAAGGAAAGTTTTGTTTGGCCTTCTTCCTTTTTTAACTAAAAAGCCACAAATGGCTAATTTCTATATTTTTTTAGAATTCAGTATTCAGAAATAGGAGTGTTGCTCCTTTGAATTCAGAAGTAAAGGTACTGTTGCTTCTGAATTCCGAATCCTGAATTCTTAACTTCTATAATCTAGTGTGCATGCTCCAGAGAACCTTTGAAGTAGATCACGGTGAGAAGAACAAATACCATGGTCTGGACAACAGATACCAGCACACCGAGGCACAGGATTGGTAGTGGGCCAAAGAATGCACCGGCAAGCAGGAACAGGATTGCCAGCAGAGTCTCTTTAGCCATGATGTTACCGAACAGACGAATGGAGAGAGAGAGAATACGGGCAAGGTTACTGATAAGCTCGATGGGGAGCATCAGTGGGATCAGTACCGGCATAGGGCCGGTAAAGTGTTTGATGTATTTAATGCCATGGGTACGCAGACCAAGATAATGGTGGTAGATCCAGACAATCAGGGTGCAACCCAGGGTGATGTTCAGATTAGATGTCGGTGACATAAAACCTGGCATAAGACCCATTAGGTTTGAAACCAGAATGAACAATGCGAAAGTGGTGATGAGAGGGAAAACGGCAGCTGCGTGTTTGGCACCGAGATTCTCGGCATAAAATTCTTCGATAAAACCAAGGATGGCTTCCCAGAAATTCTGACCGGCACCGGGAATCATCTCCATTTTGCCCACAGTGAGCTTTGAAACAACGATCAAAAATAACATGACAAATAAGGTATATGACATGTGGGGGGTGGTGAAATTCTCAATACCAAAGTTGGTCTTAAGCATTCCTTCTGGCAAGCCGTGTGGTACTGGCAGTCCCAACATCTCAAAGATGACTGTCAGAAATAATATTGGATGTTCCATACTTCTCTCCTTTTCAAATGGGTAAAGGTCAGCTTAACTCCCCTGACTGATCTCTACGATTGCGCTATCAATGTTTTTTTTTGATAACGAATCTTTTCTTAGCTGATTGATCGCTGTAAGGCCGATACTGAAAACCACCGAGGACAAACCTAGAAGCATACCCGAGGTGGACAGTTGACCATATTTGATCAAAACAAATAAAACTAAAGCCAGAGCTGTAAGCCTGGCGTAATACTTCAATAAAAAGGTGACCTTGACGGCCCCGAGTAGACCCTGCATGGCCTTAAGCAAGTCCCGCTTCATAAATATGAAACTTGTGTTTGCAATAATGCCACCAATGAGAACCGCTTTCGCAATGTCCATATTGAAGCAGACAAGGGAGGCGACGACCATAACTCCGGTGAGTAGCCAGTTGAGTTTCTCAATAGCCTTAATTGAGATCTCACTACTTTCCAGATTTATTTCCCTTTTCATCGTCCCAATCCTTGCGGGTGGCCAGTGTGTACAAATTTCTAAAGGCGGCTGCCACACCAAATCCCAGCCCAATTAAAGTGAAGGTTGGTTCATATTTACCATCCAGCCACTTATCTATATAATGTCCACCTATCGCACCAATAAAGACACAAAGGCCAATGGTTGCGCCAACAGTACTAAAGTCTGTAAGCATTTTTGTTACATGCTTCCGTGTCTCACCCATAGAAGGACCACCGAAATAAAGCGGACATGCCCAAACGTTAACTGCAAGGCCTTAACTTATTAAACTGATGAGCTATTCAGTTTATACTCCAAATAAAACAATTTAGAGTGGCAGAACCATTAGCACGACCGGCTTGGTTAGTCAAACCATTTTTAGCCTATAGTTAAACACGAGACCAGATAACTGTCTGGGGGGCGGCAGGTTTCATTTTTGCCAACCCCTTGATTTGTCGGCTATTTTTTTTCTCGCGGGGTAAATGGTGTTTTGCTTAAAGTTTTCTGAATACTGATTCAGTTATTTCAAGGGTTCGGCTCAAATCATCGTCCGAGTGGGCCAGGGAAATAAAGGCTCCCTCAAATTGGGATGGAGCAAGATAAACGCCTTTATCGAGCATCTCCCGGTAGTACATTCCGTACTTGTCGGCATCGGCTGTCATGGCGGAGTCAAAATCTGTAATTGGTCCTTTGGCAAAGAAGTTGGTCATAACAGAACCCTGACGGTTCAGGCAGGACTTGTCCAGATGTTTGTTGGCGATACCTTGAAGTTCCTCGGCAAACTTCTCAGCCTTGGCATTCAATGTTTCATAAAATCCTGGTTTTTTAAGTTCCGTTAGTGTGGCGATGCCTGCCGCCATGGCAAGTGGGTTGCCTGACAGGGTTCCTGCTTGATATACCGGGCCTTCCGGAGAGATATGTTTCATTATCTCAGCCTTACCGCCGTAGGCGCCAACCGGCAGTCCGCCACCGATTATTTTACCAAGGCAGGTAAGGTCGGGCATAATGTCAAAATGAGACTGGGCACCGCCATAACTGACGCGAAAGCCGGTAATAACTTCGTCAAAAATAAGGACAATACCAAGCTCCGCGGTGAGGGCTCTAATCGCCTGGAGAAATTCTGGTTTAGGTAACACGACTCCCATATTCCCGGCGACAGGTTCCATGATAAGGCAGGCAATATCCAGGGACTCATCCCGCAGGGTCTTTTCAAGGACTTCAATGTTATTGTAGGGGATGGAAACCGTGTTTTTAACGATGTCCTCTGGAACTCCGGGGGAACCGGGGATGCCAAGGGTAATTACGCCGGATCCGGCCTTCACCAAAAAAGAGTCGGCATGTCCATGGTAACAACCATCGAATTTAACCACAACGTTCTTGCCGGTATAGCCACGGGCCAAGCGCAGGGCGCTCATGGTGGCCTCAGTGCCGGAGGAAACAAAGCGGGCCATATCGACAGATGGTAATGCGTCCACCACCATTTCGGCAAGTTCCACTTCCAGTGCACATGGGGCGCCAAAGCTTGTGCCGTGTTCCATGGCCTTGGTGATGGCCTCTTTGACCGCCGGGTGGTTATGGCCGAGAATCATCGGCCCCCAGGAACAGATAAAGTCGATATATTCATTACCGTCCACGTCCCAGATTTTCGAACCTTTGGCCTTGGCAATAAAGCGCGGATCACAACCCACTGATTTACAGGCTCGCACAGGAGAGTTTACCCCGCCAGGGATGAGTTGTTGGGCCTTAGTGAAAAGGGCTGTTGAGCGTGTGGTATTCATATATTTCTCCTTTTAGTAGGCTGAATCGCCTGTAAGGTTGCTGGGTCGTAGTGGTGTGTGGGGGGATATGTTAAGATGCCTTACAGTCTTAACAGCTACAGCCTATCCACCTGATTTTGAAAAAATCCACGCAACTATAGCATGGGTTTCCTGCAAAAAAAATGAAAAAAAATGTAAATCATAAATCTGGCATGTTAGAATGTACCTGTGCTGTATGTTTGCGATCCTAACTTAAAGAGAACTGTTTGTTTATAATTGCTTAGAAGAGATTATTATGCCTCCATCCCTCGTTGCCAGACTCGACGCCATTGAAGATTTGCCCACCGTTCCCCACACCATGCAGGCTGTATTGTCGGGGCTTGATTCCCTGTCAGCCTCGGCTGATAAGTTGCAGAGTATCATCAAGGAAGATCCGGTTCTAACCGCCAAGGTGATGAAGGTCGCAAACTCCCCGGTCTATTCCGGTGGTGTTGAGATATCGTCTCTGGCGCGGGCCATTGTCACCATTGGCTTTGAGGAGGTGCGGAACATTGTCGTGGGGCTGTCGCTCTCCGGTATGTTTTGTGACGATCTTGGTTTTGACGAATTTAATGCCGTGGATATCTGGCTCCACTCCATCGGGGTCGCCACCTGTGCCAAGATGATCGCTGAACAGGTGGATGGGCTGGAGTCAGAAGAACTCTTTACTGTGGGGATGCTTCACGATCTGGGTCGTCTTCTGTTTTGTCTCTATTTTCCGGATGAACTTCGTGATGTGCTGGGTAATGTCAGTGATGATAAGACGCTTTCAGAGGCTGAAGCCGAGTACGGCTTAGCCCACTCTGAGATTGGTGCCTATCTCGCTCATCGGTGGAATCTTGGCCCTTTTATTATGAACAGTATTCGTTTTCATCACGATCCCCGCAAGGCCGGTGATTATTCCAAACCGGCGTCTGTCGTTTATCTTGCCGATGCCATTACCACGCAGTTAAAATTTGGCTGGGAGGGTGTAGGGCCTGCACCCAAAATTATGGTTCCCCAGATCCTTGGGCTGGAGGCGGCGCAGGTGAAAAAGATTGCCAAGACCTTGCAGGAGCAGAAGGACGAAATTCTGTCCGGTTGGTCGGATGTGATTAATAGCTGATAAGGTGAAAGGGGGCGTGGGCTTGTGTTATTTATGCAGAAGTTCACCAGTTTTCAAGGGGGAGGTTAGGTATGCGGGAAAAATCTCTGACATTTTCTGTGATGATGGTCAAGTTTAGAGTGAGTGCATGAGTAGATTCTCATGCTAGAAAATTTCCCCTGGTTTAAGCTCAGGGTCATTGATTTTTGAAAAATCTTCTTCAGTGGAGCGCCAGCTTTTTAGGAGTTTTGCCAGTTTATGCTCTTGTACTGCCTCAATAATTAACTGATCTCCTTCTTTGCGAATGATAGCAGTACTCCCCTCTAGCTCAAATTCGCGGGGGATTCGCAAGGCCTGGTTACGACCATTTCTAAATAAACTCACCTGTCTTTCTGTTGGCATTCTTGCTCCTCCCGTAAAGAGTACGTACCCTAAAGCTATTCGTTTATTCCGGCATATGTCTTGGGGCGGGGCCTGTCAAGGTTGATCTACCACAACCCTCATCCCTCCTCAAATAACACCCCCGCATTAATTCCCCCAAATCCGGAGTTGCAGGATAGGATTGTCGGATGGCCTAATGGTTGTGCTTTTTCCCCTGTTGCCATGGTCGCTTGTGGAGCAACTGTGGTTAGTCCCACGGTGGCAGGGATGGCGTTTTGTTGCAGGCTTTTAATACTCAGGCATCCCTCCATCACCCCGGCGCCACCGAGACAATGGCCGATCGCCCCTTTGACTGAATAAAAGGGGGGCGGGGTTTTAAAAAAGCTGTTCATGGCGGTGATCTCCATGGCATCGTTATAGATGGTGCCAGTGCCATGAGCATGGATTCCCCCGACCTGGTGTTTCTCCCCAGCAGTGATCTGCGAAAAAACTCTGATAAGCCCTGAGCCTTTACGGCAGGGGGCGGTGATATGTCCGGCATCCCCCGAGACACCCCAACCTGATATTTGCGCAACCTGGTTGTTGGTAAGGTCCGGGTGACATATCAGCATATAGCCCAGACCCTCCCCAAGGGAAAGGCCACTTCTGTTCTTGTCGAATGGGGTGCATCCTGTTTCAGCCAGAGCAAGGAGTTGGCTGAACCCTGCCAGGACGAACATCGATAAGATATCAATCCCTACCACCAGTACAGAGCGAGCTTCACCAGAGCTGATCTTCTGGCAGGCCTGAATAATGCCAATAGTCCCTGAGGCGCAGGCACCACTGGTGGTGCCTGCGCCTCCCTTTAGATCAAGGTGTTGTTTGATATAATCGGCAATCTGCCAGCTTTGTAATTTCTGGTTCTTCTTGCCTAGATCATCAATCGCACCCTTGGTGGTGGCAACGATGATATGGGTTTCGGAGTCAAGGTTATTTCGATCGAGGTCTTCTAGTCCCTTATGGATGAGCTGTGCAACTCGTTTGGCAGTACCAAGGGGAGCCTTTAGCTGTTTAATCTGGCCAACCCATGTGGAGATTTCCGGATGACTCAAGGGGGAAAGGCCGCTTTTTTTGTCAAGTAACCCCTGCCAGGTGTGCTCAATGTTGCCAAGGGCGGATAGTAGCCCATATTGGTGGATTACGGGGGTGATCATCGTGCTGCACCGAAATGGAGAGTCGCTTTACCAAAAGCGCTACTGGTTTGGTACTTTTCTGGTAATTGTTTTGCCAGAAAGAGGCGGTTTAGTTCCAGTGTCATTGCGAGTGGATGGTGGTGTGTGGTGCCACTGGAACAGGTCACATGGTAATGTAGGCGCTCCTCTGGTGGACAGGGGGATTCCTGCACCATAATATCTTTTACTTCAACACCTTCATGTCCCAGAAGCCAGGCCACGGAACCTGGGGGCCATGGTGTTTCTGTTTCCCCTTTGGCATCTTCAAGGAGTTGTGAGTAGGTCTCGGCCTGGATTACAATGGCCTGTTTAAGTTGGCCCTGTTCAAGGGCAAATTTGGCCTGGGCGAGGGCGGTGAAAAAGGGGTAGCCGTAGGATGTTTGGGTGATGGCCGGGCCATGGATCCCAAAGATTCGGGCCAGGTAGCCACTGGCGCCATTAAAGACCGAGTGGGAAAACAGGGTGGGGGAAACCGGTTCATCCTCCACCAGAAAGTCAAGGACATCAAGGTTGCATTGCATGGGGCCGAAGGCGGTGGCGACAAATAGTCCGGTCTGCTTGCCGTTAATGGCTTGGCCTTCAAGAAGCTTGTGGCAGCAGGCGACAATGGTTCTGGTAAAAAGATCGGCCCGGCGTAATTTGTTTTCTAGCTCATCGGAAAGGCTTAGTGACGTAAAATCAAGATCTGCCACTGCTGTGATTTTGGCAATCATGTGGACGCCTCAAGGATGAGAGCAGAGTTTCCACCGCCAAAGGCAAGGGATTGGCTCATGCCGATGGCGCCACCGAGGTGGCTTACCTGGCTTTCGGCAAGGGGGGACAGGGCGAGTTTTGGGTCTATTTGGCTGGTGCCGATGGTGCCGGGACTGAACCTTTTCCGTAGGGCTTGCAAGGTAAAGACGGCTTCAATTCCTCCTGCACCACCCAGGGTGTGGCCGGTAGCCCCTTTTGTGGAGATAAGGGGGCAGTGATCCAGGTGCAAGGCGTGTAAGCCGATGGTTTCAACCTGATCGTTGGCCCGGGTTCCGGTGCCATGACCATTGATAAAGTGGATTGCATCTTTGCTTATTCCGCCATCGGTTATGGCGGTCTCAACAGCCCGGATTAAACCCTTGGCTTTCGGATGGGGAGCGGTGGGATGGTAACCGTCACTGGCAGAACCGTAGCCTCTAAGCCAGCCAATAGCCGTTTCCCCCCGCTTTTTTAAAGAAGCATTTTTCTCAAGCACAACAATTCCGGCTCCTTCTCCAAGATTTAGTCCGGCTCGGTTTTCACCAAAAGGGGTGCAGGGGGCTTCGGCGCAGAGCAGGAGGCTACTAAATCCGTGGTACGCCAGAGGCGATAATTCATCGGCACCCCCACAGATGGCAAGGTCGCATTGATCTGCCAGAAGAAGGTTTCTGGCCACACCGATGGCATCTGTACCGTAGGCACAGGCGTTGGTAATTACGGAGGTGGGGCCAGTCGTCCCGAGGATTTGCTGGATAATGGTGGCAAGGTTATCATTTAAAAAGCAGGCCATCGGCTCTTGACTCTGCTCTATACCTTGTTTCCACTTACGATAATATTCATTGTTGTGGAAATGACAGCGCACCGTGGTGCCAATAATAATGGCAACCCGTTTTTGGTGAAGTTTCTTCACCTGTAATCCGGCCATATTCAAGGCGTCAAAGATGGCGGAGAGACAAAAAAGGGTGGTTGGGTTGAGCGGGGTGGTTGGTTTTCTGGGGAATTGGCTTAGGTCTGGGGGGAGCCAGTCTGGATGAATGGCAAAGACTGGGGAGTTGTGGATGGTCTTAAAGGGCGGGGTGGTTGGCTTTGGGTAGTTGTTATGACCGAGGTTCTGCCAGCTTTGTTGCAGGTCTTTTCCGGCAGAGGAGCAACAGCCCATGCCGGAGATACTGATGGTGGACGTCATGTTTTTAGGCCACAGAGTCCATAGAAACCACGAAAAGAGAAGTCTGTGTTTCCCGGTGGATTCTGCGGCTCATGTCTTTAAATTTCGTTTCAGGATTCGGAACAAAACGTTCTCTGGCATTGTGAATTCTGGATTCAAAATTCATGGTTCCCTCTGAAACAGGTCTTAGCTTTGCTGTTTTGCGGTAATATACTCAGCCAATGTCGCAACCGAACCAAAGGCGACCTTCCCCTCATCCATGTCCTTGATCTGCACGCCGAACTGTTTATTGACCAGGACAACCAGCTCAACAGCATCAAGGGAGTCAAGGCCGAGACCATCATCAAAGAGGGGGGTGGTATCGGCAATTTCGTCGGCCGTAGTTTGTAACCGTAAGCCATCAACTAGGAGTTGTTTTATCTGTTGTTTTATGTCTGTCATTGTTGCCAAATATTAAAAAAATTATACCACTGGTGGGGGTAATGCTCCACATACTTTTCGAGAGCCGTACTGAATCGGCTGACACAGCGGTTAAGTTCTGTTTTTCTGTCGTGATCTGAAAAATGAGGCTGGAAAATATCCCAAACTTTCAGAACATGGCAGGTTGTACCAGTTTTTGCTGAAAAGGCAATAACAATGGGGGTATTTGTAATGGCGGCAAGGTTGTAGGCGGCAACCGGCAGGTTGATTCTCTCACCCAGAAAACTGGTCTGGGCTGTTTTTCCGCCCATGGCCCGGTCACCCATAATCAGTACAAGCTCGCCCTTGGTCAGAATGTCGGCGGCTTCGATCATCCCCCCCATAAAGCCGTCCGCATCAATGGTTTGGAACGATCGGCGACGTTCCATCTCATAAAAATGCTTGCTCACCGCCTCCTCATCGTGATTCATGATGGCGTGGACATCCGTATCAAGGCCCTCAAGATGGGCCATGGCTGTCTGCCAGGTGCCGACATGGGCCAGGACAATAATGGCTCCGGAGCCACTTCGGATAATATCCTGGATGTCGCCAAGACCCTCAACGACACCTTTGAACTGGTGATCCGGTTTCAGCCCAAGCAGGGCGCGGTCAATCAGCATCTTGCCCATGCCGAGGACAATCTTATAGGCATGAATTCGTTTGTCAAACCATGAGGCGTCGGGGAACCGTTTACTTATATATGGGGCAAGGTTTTTATGGGGTGTGGGGCTGAACAGAACATAGGTGAAAATAATCGGTTGCAGAACAAAATAGGCCAGTCGCTGACCGCCAAGGTGGAGCATCAGATAGAAAAAGAGGTGGCCGAGGCGTTCCGCTTTTCTTTTCACGATGATCTTCCCGGGAGTTTACTTAAGGTCTTTGCCACGACATAACAGAGCCCGGCGATGATAAACCCAAGCACCGGGCCGATAATCAGGGAGCCAGCCAGATATTCAAGCAACCTGTCCCCCATCTGGTGAAGCAGGGTTTTCTTGTTAAATTCAGCCAGAAAACGACCGTTAAAAAGATAATAGCCGGTTTGGATGGCAATGAAGGGCACAACCGGTGGCATACAGAGCTGGCTTGCGGCCACAGCCGCCACCTTATTGAGGTGGAGCTTGTGGCAGGTGTAGATGATAGCCACGGTGTGGATCGCAATTAAAGGCACGGTGCCAAGAAATATACCGACCCAGACGGCGGTGGCGATGTTTAGGGGGGTGGTGTGTTCGCGCAGAAGTTGTTTAAGGAGGGTTATGGGGTGAAAGAGCAGGCTTGGTGCCTGTTTCCTTGCCACCAGTTGTTGATGCCTTACGGGGAGAAGTCTGCGGAGAATGAGTTTGGTGTGGAGGAGGGTGAGTCTACCGTTATCCCTGAATTGGCTGAAGTGGGAGATGCGTTCTCCGGCCCTTGGGTAGGTGACCTGAATAGGCACAGAGGTAACCTCAACCCCGCCCCAGGCAAGGCGTACCAGAGACTCAATCTCAAAGTCATAATGGCTGGTGGCAAAGTCGAGTTTGAGCAGCTCCTTTACCGGATACAGTCGCATGCCGCTCTGGGTGTCAGGCAGGCTGAGGCTTGTTTCCAGACGCACCCAGAAGTTGGAAAAATGCATTCCGAAGATACTTGCCCGTGGAACATTTGGGTGGCTCATGTCACGGGCGCCAATAATTAGGCGTGGTTGCTCTGGGTCGATCATGTCAAGGAGTTTCAGGGCCTCAAGCGGATCATGCTGGCCATCGGCATCAAGGGTGAGGATGTAGGGGTAGTTATTGGCCCTGGCATGCTCAGCCCCAGTCAAGATTGCTCCCCCCTTGCCAAAGTTGATTGTGTGACGAATTACATCGCAGCCAACCAAGTTTGGACTGATTGGCTGTTGCGAGCCATCATCGACAACCAGAATATCCCAACCCGCCTCCTTGGCCCCAGTTACAACCTGAGCCAGGGTGGCGGCATGGTTGTAAACAGGAATGACCAGAAGAATCTTGTGTTGTCTTGCAACGGTCAAATGTTCCACGCGCGCTGGCTCGTTAGGTCAAGGGCTGACCTGTAGGTGTTATCGGCAACCTGTTTTTCCAAAACCTTGAAAAATAGGCGGGACATTCGCTGGGATTGGCCCATCTCCTGGTAAAATGTGCGCCAGGCATACTGATACATCTCCTGTAGCTCGTCGGGACTCATCTGTTTGGGCTGAAAGGCCACATTGGCGGTCGTGTATTTGCGCCAATCCGTGTGGAGGATGCGACCCTGTTTTGCAAAACGTTCGGTGGCAGGGGTGTGGGGAAACGGGGTGAGAATAGAGAATTCAGCCATGTCCACATCTATTTCAAGGAGAAAATCCACCAGTTTCTTGATGTAGTCAACCGATTGGTTGTCGGTGCCAAGGAGAACTGCGGCCTCCACCCCAATGGCAAACTCTTTAAGGCGCCGCACCCGGTTACGGATATGGCCCGAGGTGTCGAATATGGCCTGATACACATACCAGCACCCGGCGTCCCGTGCCTTGGCCAATACCTCATCATCATCAAGGATGGGGTGGCTGATCCATTTCTTTTTCAAGGGGATCATGGCCTCAAAGAGTTCAAGGAGCCACCTCTTGTCCTGGGCCAGGGAGTTGTCCAC
>JAJRUT010000065.1 GCA_024277655.1 Deltaproteobacteria bacterium
GCCAGGCCTAAAGCGGTTATTGGTATGGATAACCAAGGGCATGTTATCTCAGGTCAGGCAGAAGTACCGAAGGGATATGATTATTGGATACTTAAGTTTGACGGGGTGAGTGATCTTGAACTTGGCGCTTCAGGAGTGTCAACGCCGCATGGCTATGGTTGCATCGAATATGGATATTATCTGATGGCCAAGGCGGCGGGCCTTGTCATGACTGAGTGCCGTCTCTTGGAAGAGCATGACCGTGCCCATTTCATGACCCGCCGTTTTGATCGCCAGAAGGGTAAAAAGTTTCACATGCTGTCATTATGTGGGATGGCTCATTATGATTTTAACATGGCTGGAGCCTACGGCTATGAACAAGCCTTTGCTGTGATGCGAACCTTGAAACTCAGTAAGGCCGAAGCTCTTCAGCAGTTTCGGCGTATGGCTTTTAATGTGATCGCCCGGAACCAGGATGACCACACTAAGAATATCGCTTTTCTCATGGGAGCAGATGGCAAGTGGTCCCTTTCTCCTGCCTTTGATGTGACCTATTCCCATAATCCCGCCGGTCAGTGGACGAATCAGCACCAGATGACTATCAATGGCAAACGGGATCATTTCCTGCTAAGTGATCTTGTAGCCGTTGGTGATTCCATCAGCCTGCCAAAGCCTCTGGAAATAGTGCAGGAAATAATTGATACCGTTGCTCGCTGGCCATCATTTGCGGACGAGGCAGGGGTGGATCAAGATAGATGCGCAGAGATTGGTAGTTATCATCGGCTGAACTTGAAATGATACGCTAAACCCTATGGGCCGTTACGCCTCCAGGGTCTTTTGCCAAGCTGTAAATTCTGATGGTTTGATACGGTAGCGGGCAATTATTCCTACATGCAGATGTTTGATTTCCTTTGTTACCATTTCTACAAATGCGGGACGGTCTTCCTGTTTAAGTTTTTCGTCAGAATAGCTCGCAATGACCCTTTCGACATCTTGGTGCTGATAGCGAACAATATCTCCGATCAGCTCGTGCATCTCTTGCCGATAGCGCAATCGTATGGGATCGGGATCTGCCAGACTTTTTCTGACTGCAATATATTCATTGGCGGAACGCTCATAGGCCCAGACGAACAGATCGCGCAGCAATTCGTAACGATTTATTTCATAGACCCCCAGCAGGGCGTCAATATAAGCACGCTCCGGTACATCAAGGAAGGTCAGTGGGCAAAGATTGTGTTTTATAAGTGAAATGTTGGCCCCAAGTCTGGAGACCCTTTTGTTGACATCTTCAAAGGGCTGCAGGTATGGCAGGTGGACCATGATAAAGAACGCTTGCTCAAAGGGGTTATTGATTGCAGCAGCCTTATGGATGATTGTCTGAAAACATTCATCTATGAGTTGTGGTACAGCCAGCGGTACATAGACTGAACCCCCGATATGCACCGGTCGCCAGCGTAGGCGACCACTGGTTTCCGGGTCTGGCATCAAGTTTTCAGATAACAGACCATGGAGACTGAGAAAGGTGTAGGAGTCAAAGCCAATATTGTCGGCTCCATCAATGAGAAGTTCGATGGCCGCCTTATGGTTGAGGATCATCTGCGCTTCCTGGGCATCCTTACCTTCAGCGTACTGCCCTAACTCTATGAGACGTTTAGTATCGACTCGGGAGTAGGTGTTGCCCTCCAGACGGCTGGATGCCCAGGAAAGGTCAATCAACAAGCGGCTTAAAATGGCGCGACCATAGGTGCTAGCAGGATAGTGTTCGTCGGTATCGCCGATGTGGTGTAGATGGGCGCGGAGTGATTCGTCTAGGTACCATGTTTCATTGGGAATGTATGAGTTTAGAAAATTTTGTTCATAGCCGACAGGGGTTCGACCTGCTCGCTTTCGCTGGACATAGGATATGACTTCCTGACCTTCCTCAGAAATAGGAATATAGCGCCCATAATTTTCCTTGTCCTTGCCATGCCTGCCTGGCACGGTGGACGGTTTGTAAAGTGTTGCCCGACCCTTGCCGACGATGGTTAGATATTTATCGGCAGCCAGTGTTGCAAGCCAGCGCTGGACTGTTCTTCTGTGGGGAGGTTCTGGCAGGCTGCCTATAATCTGGCTTATATGAGCACCTTGTGGGCTTCTGGCCAGAATTTCGAGTAGTTCTTCCTGTTGAGGGAGTAGTTCTTTTTTCGACATCTCATATTTCCTTATAGGTTTGCGACAATTGTGACAATAGTTATGGCGCGAAGTGTCGCAAAGGGCAAGTTTTTTGTCGCAATATGTCGCAAACCTATAAGGTCAACTGAGCTCATGCGCTGTTTCAGGGAATTGGCGTAGTTTTTTTAGCCCATCCTTATTAATGACACCACCTGGGCGGTGCGATTCATCAGCACCGAGAGAATTAGATCCCGATGTTTTTTGTAGTTCCGCGATCACCTTGGTTTCGATAAAGCAGTCATAGGTCTGATAGGCGATGTCGAAATTAATGGTAGCAGTGCAACGGCGAATGTCCGCGATAAGACCTCGCTTAGATCACCGCATAACGGCTCAATACCAGTGGTGTTGATTAACATTTTGTCTTTTCTACAATGGTTTCCGAATCTGTACCACCGGCACCAGACCAGCTTGACTGGTTACCCCTTTGCATTATTGACGATCTTGACTTTTCTTGATGACATACGAGCTGTTCTTTTGTTATTCTTTGCTTTCATGAAAAAGGTGACTCCGCAAAGTTGTTTTCTTGGCCGTTAACTACTTGATGATATTGCCTTTTTCATGTTTCTTTGTCATCTATGTGCAAACTTTAGGTGATTATTTATGGGACAGTACTGTGATAAAATATTCTCGCTATGAACATGCTCAGCCTATCGAA
>JAJRUT010000066.1 GCA_024277655.1 Deltaproteobacteria bacterium
CAAAGGTATCCTTTTCAAGCACACAGGGGTAACTGCCAAGACGCAGGGTTCCGCCCATTTCCGAGTCTTCATTACGCACATGGGTAGTGTCGGTACGGGCATCGTACCATTACTTCATCAGGTAAATAACATTGGCCTTGGTGTCCTTGCTAAACTCGTTGGAGTTGGCATCTTTAAGACCTGCAACATTCCGGGCAAATTCGACCACAGCAAGCTGCATCCCCAGACAAATACCAAAGAATGGGATCTTCTGCTCACGGGCATAGGTGATGGCGTTCATCTTGCCTTCAACCCCGCGCTGACCGAAGCCACCCGGCACCAAAATACCGTGACACCCGGCAAGGAGTTCAGCCGCGTCTCCTGTTTCAAGATCTTCGGCATTTACGTATTTCAGTTCAACCCTGGCATCGGTGGCAATACCGCCATGCACCAACGACTCATGCAGGCTCTTGTACGCCTCAACAAGCTCGACATACTTGCCGATAATACCGATGGTGACCGTATGGGCCGGGTTCTTCATTTTCTCCACCAGCTCTTTCCACGGCTCAATGCGTGGCGCCCGAGTCCAGATACCAAGTTGCTCAAGGATCAGATCATCCAGTCGTTCGGCATGGAAACATAGGGGAACCTCGTAGATGGAGTCAACATCCCTGGCGGTAATGACATTCTCGGTGGGGACATTACAGAACAGGGAGATCTTCTTTTTCAGACCAATATTGAGATCCATGGTGGTTCGACAGAGAAGAATATCAGGCTGGATACCAATGGCACGCAGTTCTTTTACCGAGTGCTGGGTGGGCTTGGTCTTCACCTCACCTGCGGTTTTCAGATACGGCACCCAAGTAACATGGAGAAACACAGAATTATCCCGACCAACATCGAGCCTGAACTGACGAATGGCCTCAAGGAAGGGTAGCCCTTCAATATCACCAATGGTTCCACCAATCTCGACAATGGCCACATCGGCATCGCCATCAAGGGTATGAATTGCCGCCTTGATCTCATCGGTGATATGGGGAATAACCTGCACCGTACCGCCAAGATACTTACCCTGACGTTCCTTGGTGATAACCGAATGATAGATACGCCCGGAGGTGTAATTATTGCGCTGACTAAGTTTTGCATGGGTGTAACGTTCATAATGACCAAGATCAAGATCGGTCTCAGCCCCATCATCGGTGACGAAAACTTCACCGTGCTGAAAAGGATTCATGGTGCCGGGGTCAACATTGATATACGGGTCAAGCTTCTGGATGGTAATGGTCAACCCGCGACTTTCAAGGAGGGCGCCAATGGCAGCAGCGGCAAGGCCCTTACCCAGGGAAGAGAGGACACCGCCAGTGATAAAGATATACTTTGTATTTTTCGTCGCTTTTTCCATAGGAGTCGTCACGTTTAGATAAGGGGTATCTTGAAAAGATAGATATTTTGCTTGAGTACAAGGAACGGTGAAAATAAAAAACGTAGCATATTAGTCATATGCGAGCATTTTTCTTTTTGCCGTGACGCAGTAATCGGCCAAAATAGCAGTTTTGCAAGGTAGCCTGAAATTATTGGTAAATTAAGCACGGTAAACCATACATAAAAATCAGCAAATACTATAGTGCAAACGTCCTATATTGCCACTACTTTTTACCCCTACAAAAAGACGAGTTGCACCCCACTTTATCAGGCCTTGCTTGCAATGGCTGATAAAGCAGGGTATTTTATTTTTTTTATTAATTTCCACCAAGCGACCACCTTGCAAACAAAGCTAAAATTCACCATACAACTCATACTCTGCTGTTGCCTCTGTATCTATCTTTGCGGTTGCTCACAGGAGGAAAACAAACAGGAAGAACCACAGGTCGCAGAAGCTCCGACACTTCCTGAAAATCCTACCTGTACCGATTGCCACCCCCATAGGCTCGATAAAAATCACGCCTTTGCCTGTACCACCTGCCACATGGGGGCAAGTCCTGCAAAGAACAGCGACCAGGCCCATGCCAACCTAATCGTTAAACCAGCCCACCCCGATGTTATGATGCAGACCTGTGGCAAATGCCATGAAGCCCAGGTAACAAACAGTCATAATTCTCTCCACTTTACCTCCCGCAACGAAGTCAACAGGGTGCGTATGGCCTTTGGCGCAACAGAGGAGCTTGAGCGGGCCGAAGATATCCCCATCCACGACACCATCACCACCCCCCTGGCCCTGGCTGATGATCTGCTCAGGCGCAGATGCCTGCAATGCCATATTCGTTACGATGGTGATTACTCTGAAACCCTGCGCGGTACGGGGTGCGCCGCCTGTCATCTTAATTTTCAAAACTCCGGCATGACAAGCCATGAATTTCTGGCAAAACCCCAGGACAACGAATGCCTGCACTGTCATAATTCCAACTTTGTCGGGGCCGATTATTATGGGCGCTACGACCATGACCTCCACTGGGACTACCGCACCCCTTATGGCAAGGATGGCTCAGAAGCTCCCCGCCCATACGGAGTCAATACCCACCAACTCTCAACCGATATTCACAAACAGGCCGGACTGCAATGTACCGACTGTCACCCAGGCTCCACCCTGATGAGCCCTTCCCCCTCACAGATTAAATGCAACGATTGTCATGAGTATAGCGGCAAGCCATCGCCATTAAACATCACCCGTAAGGCCGGAACCCCCACCCTCATCACCGCCACAAAAGATCTTGCCATCCCGCAACTGCGTCACCCTGCCCATAAGAAGTACAAGGATAAGGCCGGTTGCGCCGTATGTCACGCGGTCTGGAGTTTTTCCGACCAGGGCACCCATCTCTTTCGCCAGGATGCCGAAGAGTATGATGACTGGGAGGCTATAAGTATCCAAGGCTCCTACGAGGTAGAACATGAAATTTATGTAAATATCAATCAAGAGGGATACCCATATCCCTTTATGTCTGATAAACTGACGGGACAGGGGTACTACGGCCTATGGCACAAGGGCTTTGAACTACGGCGCTGGGAATTCCCGGTGACCTGCAAGGATAAAGAGGGCAAACTGCAGATCTGCCGTCCCATCCTCAACCTGCACCTGACCTGGGTCAACGACGAAGAGGATCTGGTATTTGACAATGCCAGACCGACACAGGCTCCAGTTAAAGGGTTGGTACCGTACACACCCCATACCATCGGTAAGGCCGGGCCATTTTACAAGGGGCGGCTCAAGGAAAACCTGGAACTCCTTGACTATCCACTCAACCTTGAAAAATAGTTTTTTCTCAAACTAGACACAATAAACCCTAAACTTTCGCCAGAACTAAAAACAATGCGTAAAAACATCACCATCATAACAGGAATTATCTTCCTCCTTGCCGGTTGCTCTGGCAAAACCACCGTCATTTCAACCCGGGGAAAACACCAGATCGGCCCCAAGAGCCCCTACCAGACCACCAAGAGGGTGAAGGGCACCCAACGCCCCTACAAGATAAAAGGCAAGACCTACTACCCCCTGCCATCCGCAGAAGGGTTCAGGCAGACAGGAACGGCATCATGGTACGGGAAACCATTCCACGGGCGTAAAACCTCAAATGGTGAAACCTACAACATGTACAGCCGTACCGCAGCGCATAAAACCCTGCCCATGAACACCCACCTTTTGGTCGAAAACCTCGACAATGGCAAGGAACTTGTGGTGCGCGTCAATGACCGAGGCCCTTTCATACGGGGTCGAATTATTGATCTTAGTTACACCGGAGCCAAGGAGCTTGGCGTTATAAAAAAAGGCACGGCACGGGTTAGAATCAGCGCCCTTGGTGAGGCCATACGCGTTGAAGAAAAAGGGGAGCAGGTGGAACGCTTTCTACCCCATAAGGATTTCAACAAGGGGAAATTCTACGTGCAAATTGGCTCCTTTACCCAGAGAAATAATGCCGAACGTCTGCAAAAAACCATTCGCAAAACGGGACGTAGTGTAACTATCTCCATTTTCAACCGTACAGGCACCGTCTTTCACCGGGTGCAAGTAAAAGCCGGTAATGATTTACACAAGGCGCAAAAGGTCGTACAAACCATGCGTAATCTGGGCTATGAAGGTGCCTTTCTGGCTGCCCAATAACACCCTCCCGGTTTAACAAAGGCCATAACACAACAGGAAGCGTTACCCTGGGGTTTATTTTTTTTTGAAAAGTTTATAGAGTTGCTTGACTTTAGACGATCTGAAATTGTATACCAGTTCAAGTTTTTTAACTTTCGGGTACGTTACCCGGTCATCTTTTGGCTAAATAATAGTGGGATATCATTACACAAATACAATTTACCCCTTTTGTTTAATATTGATCAGCCAAAAACATCACCCTAGCCAAACAGCACCTACATACTGGCAGGCGCAACAAGATAAACCTCTGCAAAAAAATATTATGGAATACGAAAAACATCGCAATATTTCAAGAATTGACCACAAGCACACCCACGGTTGGTACGCCAGGGTCATGTTCTGTGGCAAAAAGCATTCAAAAATGTTTTCAGATCTTAAGTCTGGAGGCACCACAGCAGCCCTGCTGGCAGCCCTTGCCTGGCGAGATTCAATCAAAACCAAAATTGGTATGCCCCTTGCTCTAAAACACATTCAAGGCAAGGCCAACACCAACACCGGGCTTGTTGGCATTCGTCACGTTGAAAAAGACAATAAATTTCATGTCACCTGGCAATGCCCCTGTGGCAAACATGGCCACACCTCGGTCTCCATCAGAAAACATGGTAAGAAAAAAGCCTTGAAACTTGCAATCCAGATTCGTCAAAGAAAAGAAGAAATGCGCCTTGCAAGCTAGGGGTTCCTGCCTGGGTGGTATGATCATTGTGAGACTATTTGCAGATCAAGGCAACATCGACCATTTTGAATTCAGGAGCCATAATTCAGTAGAATAGCAAGAAATAGACTGTGCTGAATCCTGATCCCAAACGATATTTAAGTGTAACAACAGAACACAAGTGGCAAGTTCTTAAATTAGTATCGTTCCCACTCTTCATCTGGATCAACAGATGATGCGCCACCCTGCTCCTGTTCGTTCAGAGGAAAGACCATTGCCGGTTGCGGTACAGCCTGACTCTGCACCGAAGGTAAGGTCTTTCGTGGTACAGAAGACGCCGATTGTGGTTCACCACCCTTTGTCTTGAAAAAATTCATGGTGCCAGAAAGAGCTGAGGCCTGACTGGAGAGCATTTGGCTAATTGAGGCAATCTCTTCTGACACAGCCGAATTTTTCTGGATAACCTGATCCATCTGATAGAATGATTGAACATTTTCCTTAATTGTCTGGGCCTGATCCTGAGAAGCTACATCAATACTGCGCACCAAATCAGTGGTGGTGTGAATCTCCTCCACAAGCTCCTTGATCATCTGCCCGGCCTGCCCGGCCGTCTGCATGGCATGGGTTGCCATGCTATTGATTTCAGCCGCCGCCTCCTGACTACGCTCGGCAAGTTTGCGAACCTCAGTGGCCACCACAGCAAACCCTTTACCATGCTCCCCTGCCCTGGCCGCCTCAATGGCCGCATTTAAGGCCAGGAGATTTGTCTGCCGGGCAATCTCACCAATGATCGTAATCTTCTCCGTGACAGAGGTCATGGCCTCAACGGCCCTGGTAACCACCCTACCTCCCTCCTGCATCTTCTCCGAGGCTGCCACAGCTATTTCCGAAGTCTGCCTTGCACTTGATGCATTTTCACTGACGATGGTGGACATCTCTTCCATGGCGGTCGATAACTGCTCAACCGTGGCCGCCTGCTCGGTGGTGCCACTGGCGACAATATCAGCACTGCAATTCACCTCCTCAGCCCGCAGGGCAAGCTCGGAAGATGATGCCTTCACCTCAGAAACAACGTCATGCCACTTCTCCGCCATATCACTCAAAGAGTCGGCAAGATCACCAACCTCACAGCCGCCATCCTCTATAAACTCTCCGGTTAGATCACCACAGCTAATCTCATGCACATAGTTATTGACGTTTCTTATGGGCTGAATAATCTCCCCCAGGATCTTTTGAAAAATAAAATAAGCGGCACCCATAACAACAACACCAACCAGCCAATTCAACCAGAAGACCCTCTTCAGATCGGTCATAACATGGGCTTCCACCTCGGATATACCAGAGGCAAGCACGGAAGAGAGATCATCCTGTTGCCCCTCCTCTGCTGGGCCAGAAAGTTCCATCCACACAGTCGCCAGGCCAGTGTGGGCATCCTGATAGGTATCCCGCAAAGAGAGGTAGGCAACCAGCTGAATAGCACATAGCATAAACAGCAACAATAAACCAACCCACCCCATGACCTTTGCCTGAATAGACTGAAATCGCATAAGACCTTCTCAAAAGTATTGAATCATAAACGTTTCAATCAGTATCAGATAGAACGACTCACCCTGTCAAGGGGGCTGAAACATTTTTATACAGACTCCATA
>JAJRUT010000067.1 GCA_024277655.1 Deltaproteobacteria bacterium
ACACCTCGGAGAATATATATTTCAAACCGTTCGCAGGTCTGACGGACAAGCTCTCGAACACGAAGAGCAATATCTCCTTGCAAAGTTTGATAACGATACTTCGTTGCCCAAACAAAATGATATTCTATTTTAAATTTCGTAGACTACCTTGACGATATTTCATACAGAACATCATAATCCAACTGCTAGCAAAATGCTATTCGCCTGAAAGGCGAAGGTTTTAACCTTTTACAGAAACAATAAACCACACCACTGCAAAACTCTAGATCACAGGAACCACGCCATGTCATCAAAGGACCAACGCCAAGCCCCACGCGCCGACTCCCTCAACCTCTCCTTTTTCTGCATCGATGAAGACAGCAACATCATCCAGCAGGGCATGGGTCGCACCTTGAACATCTCCACCTCCGGAATTCTTCTTGAGACCAATGAGCAGATCCCTCAAGACAAAACAGTGGATATGGAAATCGCCATGGAAAACGAGATCATCAATGTCAGCGGCACCGTTATCCACAGTACCGAATATGGCGAGGATATCTTCCACACCGGCATCAACTTCACCTCATTGTCAGACGAGGCAAAAAAAACGTTACGTACCTTTATCTAGGAGCTTGTCCATAAATAAGTCATTTTTTTCACGACCAAGGAATTATTTAGCCAAACATTACAACTTTTCTTTTGGTCACAGAATCCACGGAAAACACGGACAAAATATTCTGTGTTTTCCGTGGATTCTGTGGCTAAACCTTAGCAATATCAATTTTCATGATAATTTCGGCAGATAGATACCAAAAAAAATGGCCATAAAACGTTAAATTCACAGGAATCTGCCACTTGCGCTAAGTGCCCCCCCTTTTTATTGTTTCTGTGTAGGGTTGCAACCTTCGCCTTTCGGAGTATCGTCCCTCACTTACCGGGCGAATAACAGCGAAGAGGTGTCTATTTTGCTAGCAGTCGTCGCGTTGCTACTGTTTTATTTGAACGTCCAACATCGAACGTTCAAATAAAACATCGAGATAGCGCGGACTTCGACATGGAAAACGCTACGCTTGTCTAATTTTGATAAAATAAAGTTCCATATTCAGCGTTGGAGGTTGAATGTTCGATGTTAATTTATCAGTTGTACTGGTAAAATTATTTCGTAAAACCGGCCCGTTCCGCTGTGACGCGCATATTTACCTAAGGGGCCGTTTGCCAGATACTATCTAGCCCAGTGCAACAAATAAGAACTTCCTTGAATTACTAACCTGTCACACCGACCATAATTCCCGGCTCAGCCTATGAAAAAATACGCCCGTGCCATCACCGCATTCTGGCTCCTGACCGTCGCGGCATCTTTTACATGGGGCATGCATACACACTCGAACCAAACACGGGATCATGCCATTGAAATTGGCAGGGCCTTCTTTAAGATCATCACAATTACCCGGGACTGGAACGCCTCTCACGGGGGGGTGTTTGTGCCAACAACCCCTACCAGTCAACCCAACCCATACCTCCCACCAGAGCTAAAAACACTTCTATGCGCAAACAATAAACAACTCACCATGATCAACCCGGCCATCATGATAGCCAACCTCTCGGAAATATCCCTTAGGACAGAGGGAATCTCATTCAAGCTCATAGCCAATAAGCCAATTAATCCGGACAATAAAGCCAATCAGTGGGAAAGCTCAGCCTTAAACCAGTTTGACATCAGTAGCATAAGCGAAATAACCAAGTTCACAGCCAACAACGACGGCACCACCACCCTTAACTACATTGCCCCTCTGCATGTACAGGGCAAGTGTTTGAAATGTCATGGCGCCAAAAGCTACACCATTGGCGACATTATTGGTGGCATTTCAATAACAACACCACTCAACGAGGTAGGCATAGGCAACGCCTTCATCATCAGCCATATCTTTGCCGCCTTTTTAGGCACCATCGCCCTCCTGTTTTACGGCAATCGCTTGCAGAAAAACCAGGAACTTCTAATGCAGGCCAAAACGAAAGCCAAAGAGGCCAACCAGGCCAAATCAAATTTTCTGGCCACCATGAGTCATGAATTGCGCACCCCCTTAAGCGGCATTATTGGTATGGCCGGACTTATCCAGCAGCGCCATCTATCCACAGAACTCAAGCAACCCCTGGCCGACATTGAATCTTCAGCCGAGGCCCTCCTCACCATTATCAACGACATCCTTGATTTTTCCAGGCTTGAGGTCAACAAATTAACCCTGAAGAAAGAGCCATTTCAACTCACTGAGCTCTGTGGTAAGTGTATCAGACTTATTGCGCCATTTGCTGCTGACAAAAAACTTGAGCTGCGGCAGACCATAGACCAGAACCTGCCCCAGTGGATTGCTGGCGACTCTCTACGCGTGCGCCAAGTCCTTCTAAACCTACTGCAAAACAGTGTCAAATTCACCCAGGTAGGCTCCATTCACCTCAAGGTCGAATTGCAGTCAGAAACAGCCCAAGATGTCCACATCAAATTTTCCATTATTGACACCGGCATTGGCCTCAGTGCAGAGGAACAAGCCACCCTCTTTCAACCCTACCAACAAGCCAGCAGAGCAACGGCCCACAGTTTGGGCGGCACCGGCCTTGGCCTGTTTATCTGCAAACAGCTCACCCAACTCATGAACGGCACGATCAAGATTGAGTCAACAAAGCAGCTGGGATCAACATTCTTTTTCACTGCAACCTTTGATAAAACTACTCCCCCACCACCAGCAAAGAAGAAACCGCTCATTACGCCAGCAACCCATACCAAATCAGTCCTTCTAGCGGAGGAGAGTACCATCAACCGCAAGGTACTCAACAAGATACTAAGCGACTATGGCTACCACTGCACCTGTGTCAGCAATGGACGCGCCGCCCTGAACCTTGCCACCGCTAATCGCTATGACATCATCCTCCTTAACAGTAGGATGCCCAAAATGAATGGCCCCGCCACCTGTATCGAGATCAGAAAGACATTGTATGGGGCAACCACGCCAATCCTGGCCCTTACCGCTGACATCACCGAGCAAGAACACGGTCTCTGCCTTGGGGCGGGCATGGATGACGTTATTGTCAAACCCGTCGACCCAGTAGCCCTCATCCTGACAATTGACAAACTCATGAGTAAAGCTGAATCACGCCCTGGGAATCATTCACAGGGCATAAGAAAACCATGAAACAGGTTGCTTTTACTGGTATATTCTTCCCGAAAGTAAAAATGACATTAACTGGCATAACACCATGGCTCTTATCAATCTTGCTGCTGTCCCCAAGCAGATCACGGCACTCCTAAGTAAAAATATCCACGGCGTTGAACTCCTCACCTATAAACGTAACCGGGGCATAACCATTACCAAGGATCAGAAATGTCTGCTCCATATCAAGGAGCGAGGCTACCACGAAGAGGAATGGCTTATTGACCAGAGCAACCTCACAAAACTCTTGAAGACTCTGCTGAAACGGGAGTTCCCCAGAAGCCGTAAGATCCGGCTCTACCAGTTAAAAAGCCCTAACGACTTTAACCTGGCCATCCAACGAAAAAAAATATAAACCACCTTGAGGTATCGTATTATGATGGACAAAAAAACCACTAAAGAGATCAACAACCTGACCGAAAACTGGCATAACCAGAAGTCCAAAACCAAAGAGGCATTTATTCGCCTGAAAAACCATCTGGAGAAGATGGATGGTCTGGCCTTTGACTTCAACGCCAGGGCTGGGGTGAGTTATTCCCTGCGACCCCGCCACAAAAATCAGAGAAAACGGCTTCTCTTCGCCATGGTGGATGTTATTGACGATGACCCTAATGAGCGCTGGCTCTCCGTCTGTTTCTATGGCGAAATGATCACCGATCCTGAAGAGAGAGGCGATATAGTTCCTGGAGGTCTAATGGGTGAAGATGGCCATTGTTTTGACCTTGATAGCTTTGACGATGAACTTATTGGCTATATTGAAGCACGGTTGAGCGAAGCGTACCGTAGTGCCGAACAGGAATAAGCCTTGCGACCATGAAGGTACAAGGACTTCCCATTTTGGGCCTGCATGGTTCCCCAGGCAACGAACCGATAACACATGATGAAGTCTGACCTGCATCATTTTTTATATCGCGCACCACCTACCTGCTGTGATACAATGGACTATCCGTAAGCCCCTAACAATACAGATAAAGTTTCACAAACAGAGGCTCCCATGAATCTTGACACCTTCCCAGCCTATGCCACCCTGACCAGTCTTGGCACTTCCCCTGAAGATCTCAGTGCCCCAGGAACACTCACCCCGGAACGTATCGCCTCTTATGTCTGTCGCACCGGCGAGTTTGATCTCCTTTATGGCACAGAAAGGATCAACGACCAGGTGCTAGAGGGCCTTCAGGCTCTGGCTAATGAGATGAACCTCACCGAACAACTCAACGCCATGAAGCTTGGCGCGGTGATGAACACCATCGCCGGATGTGAAAGTGAGAACCGCAGGGTATTACACACCAGTTGCCGGGATGTCTTCCACACCTCCCCGGAGGCCCCGGATGCCACCCAGGAGAACAAGGACGAACTGGCCAAGTTACAGGTTTTCCTGGAAGAGTTACAAAATGGCAAGCTGGTTAACCATGCGGGAAAACCCTTTACCACCATGGTTCAGATTGGCATTGGCGGTTCTGATCTTGGCCCCCGTGCGATTGCTAACGCCCTTGCTGCGTACGGTCTTGAGCAGCGCCGCATCCATTTTATTTCCAACATTGACCCGGATGATGCCGCCACTGTTTTGCAGGATATTGACCTAGCCACCACGCTTATCAATGTCGTCTCAAAGAGCGGCACAACGCTTGAGACATTAAGCAACGAGGAATTAACCAGACAGGAATACCTCAAACAAGGTCTTGATCCAAGCAAACATTTTATCAGTGTCACTGGCAAGGGCAGCCCCAAGGATAACCCGGAGTCCTATCTGCGCTCATTCTATATGTTTGACTATATTGGTGGCCGCTTCTCTGCCACCTCCATGGTGGGTGGAGTTGTCCTGGGCTTTCTCCTTGGCTTTGCCCAATTTATGGATTTTCTCCATGGTGCAGCCGAGATGGACCGAAATGGTGAACAAAAAAATATCCGCGAGAATATCCCCTTACTTATGGCCTTGCTTGGCGTGTGGAACCGAAACTTTCTGCACCTTGAATCAACAGCAATCCTGCCCTACAGCCAGGCCCTTCTCCGCTTTACCGCCCATCTTCAGCAATGCGACATGGAAAGTAACGGTAAATCAATTTCCCGCCAGGGGAAACCACTGACATACCAGACAGGCCCTGTTATCTGGGGAGAACCGGGCACCAATGGCCAGCACGCCTTTTACCAGCATCTCCATCAAGGCACCTCAACAACCCATGTGGAATTCATCGGCTTTCGCAAAAACCAGCGCAAGCAAGATATAACCACCCAGGACACCTCCTCCCAGGATAAACTCTGCGCCAATCTTCTGGCTCAGTCCCTGGCTCTTGCCACGGGCCAAACGTCGGACAACCCAAACCGCACCTTTCCCGGCAACAAACCAAACCTCATCCTGATGGCCGATAAGCTCACCCCCTACACCATGGGCGCCTTACTGTCCCTATACGAAACAAAAATCGTCTATCAGGGGTTTATCTGGAATATCAACTCCTTTGATCAGGAGGGGGTACAACTGGGCAAGAAACTGGCCACAGATATCCTCGACCATCTTAAAAAGGTTAAATCTGACCCTGATTTTTCCGGGCAAAAAGACGACCCGCAGGGCTGGGCCATTTTGAAATCAGCCAGACTGGTATGATTTTTTAGTGGTACTCACATCTAACACCCAACGGTGTCCGGTTAGAAACCCGGTATTAACCGCCAGAATTTATTAATCAAAAAACTTATTGAAGATAGGTTCCACTCATAAAGCCGAGTGAACCACAGCAATGGAATAATTATGAAAAATAAAATTGCAGCAGTGATGATTATTGTCGGTCTTGTTGCCGGACCGGGATATCTTGTTTATTGCCTATTTATCAGCGGTAATACTATTGGTGAACATGTAGTGTTTGCGCAGGACGTGTCTAGCTCTAAAGCGATGGGGGTGAGGGGAACCTCAACAAAAAATGCCAGCTGGAATACCCCCGTCAACGTGCATTTGTCGCCTGAAATGAATCCACTCAAAATAGGTGCAACTATTCGATATTTACCGCCAACCGGAGTGGCAATAAAATCAACGCAATATGTTGCTGAACTGAAAAATGGCATTGAGCCGGTTTGGCAGGAGCCTTTTGCGGTCTCAGTATCACGGGACAAGGACAAGGACAAGAAGAATAAGATTCAGCTTGGCTCACACCTACAATCTTCAACCATTAACATCAAGGCATTTTCCGTTACTGATGAGGGAGACTATGACCTGTACGTTTCCCAGAAAGGTAAACGAGAGATTGTTGTGGGACAAGTCAAAATGAACATTCGTGGAAATGTGATTATGCCCATAATGCCAATAGCGGTAGCAGGCCTTGTTATTTTCGTTCTGGGTCTCATAACTGCCTTTGCTGGTAATAGGCCCAAAACATAACACCCAAGAGTGCCCTCCCCTGGCAAGACACGAAGACCGGTTGAATGACTAAACGACCAACCGCTAAAGCAAGTGGGTTAAAACGCGGCCGATTAGCGAGGGCAACGAGACTTCGACATGCTACTTTTCTTTATCTTCTCTTAATACAACCACCCAAACCGTTGCCAAAAATCAGGAAATGACTTTGCCACCACATCCTTGTCCTTGATCTTCACCCCAGGCGTCACAAGACCGGCAATAGCAAAACACATGGCGATGCGATGATCTTCGTAGGTGTCAATTTCGGCACCATGCAGTGGCTTATCGCCAACGCCTTCAATAATGAGTTTATCGGGCTGTTCTGTAACCTTTGCCCCCATCTTGGTAAGTTCAGTGGCCATGGCATTGATCCGGTCGCACTCCTTAATCCGTAGATGCTCGATATTTTTAATCACCGTCCGCCCCTTGGCATGGGCGGCGACTATGGCAAGGGTTGGAGCAACATCCGGGCAATCTCCCATATCCACCTCAACCCCGCGCAATTCACGAGGTCCAGTCACCGTAATACCGTCAGAGTAATCCACAGTGCAACCCATCTTCTCAAGCATCCCCACCAGAGCCGTATCACCCTGCAGGGAGGGGTTCGGCACATTTTTCACCCGCACCCTACCGCCGGTAATGGCTGCTGCCGCAAAAAAATATGAGCTACTTGAGGCGTCCCCTTCAACATTATAGGTACAGGGAGAATAGGGCTTTGGATTTATTTGAAAACGATTTAAATTATCTGCGGCAGACAGCTCCGCGCCAAACGAGCGCATAACAGCAAGGGTCATGGTGACATAGGGTTTAGAGGGCACAACACCTGCGACATTGAGGATTGCTGGATTTTTTGTGTAGGGGGCAACGAGAAGAAGGGAGGACAGATACTGACTCGATTTACCCTCAGGCAGGGTGGTCTCCCCGCCGATAATACCGTTAGCCTTGGCGCGTAACGGCGGACAACCAGTCCCCTTGATGGAAACAATATCCACCCCCCAACCGGCAAGAGCCGTAAGCAGAGGATCAATGGGCCGCTCCTCCATCCGCTCGCCACAAGCTATAATAAACTCCCCCTCACCAAGACCGACAAAGGAGGCAAGAAAACGGGTGGCGGTGCCGTTATTGCCCAGGAATATTTCCTTATCCGGGGTCTGAATTCTGCCACCACAGCCATGCACCAACCACTGATTATCCCCCTGCTCCACCTTAATGCCCATAGCCTCAAGCGCTCCGGCAGTGTAGGCCGTATCCTCACTGGCAAGTGGCCCCACCAGAGTGGAAGTACCCTCGGCCAGAGCGGCGGCAATAAGGGCACGCTGGGTAATCGACTTTGAACCGGGGACGGTGACATCGGCATCTATGGATTTTACAGTTTTTATTTCTAGCATTTTTTCACTATTAGTTTTTAGAAGTTGCGACCTAAGACTGAAAACCACCCCATTCTCACCTTCTAAATTCTCAATTCACCCCAAAATGGGCATAAATTACCTTACGCATTTGTGCAACAGGGGCATTTTTCCCTGTCCATAATTCAAATTGCGCCACACCCTGCAGGAGAAGCATCTGCAAGCCATCAATCACCGTGCATCCGGCAGCCTTGGCCTCACGGAGAAGTTTTGTTTCAAGGGGGGCATAGACAATATCCATAACCACCTTAAAGTCACCAACCTTGCCTTGATTAACCAGGGAGAGATCGGCCAAATCGCCCATTCCAACGGAGGTGGCATTAACCAGACAATCTGCCTGCAAATTAGCCAAATCACCTAAGGGATACCAGGGGCAATCAAGACTACAACCAAGCTCCGTCCCCTGCTCCTCATTGCGACAAACAATTACAGGCCTTGCCCCAGCTTCAACCAGACCAAAACCAATGGCCCTGGCAGACCCTCCAGCCCCAAGGACAATCACTGTTTTACCCCTAAGCTCCATCACCGTTTCTAGGGCACGATTGGCACCAATCCAGTCGGTGTTATAACCCAGCAAGCGACCTGCATCATTCACCAGGGTATTCACTGCCCCGATCCTCGCAGCTACAGGATCAAGCTCATCAACAAACGGTATCACCGCTTTTTTATGGGGAATAGTTACCGAAACTCCGCGGACTCCAAGGGCCAGGAAGCCAGCCATGGCGCCTTCAACATCTGTAACAGGAAACGGCACGTACACCCCATCCAAACCACATTCAGCAAAGGCCACGTTATGCATGGCAGGACTCATGGAATGGGCCACGGGATTACCCATAATACCATGCACCAAGGTTGTTCCTTTGATACTCATCCAAGCACCTCCTGCACCGTTCTAAGCTGTGCCACTGTAAGTTGCCCAGGGGCGGTGCATGAATCACTATCAGCAGCACCGTAAGTCAATACACCCCCAAGCTGTAGAGTTGCCGCCCGACTAACCTGACCCGCGCGCCCCATGGCAAAGCAGGCCAAGGGGAAACCCAGATCATGGGCCACAAGTTGCAAGGATAAAACCCGCAAGACATCGGTATAATCATGGGCCGTGGTGACAATTTTACCGATATCAGCACCAGATTCCGCCATCTGCTCAAGAACACCAATAAGCCTGTCCTGCTCCGGCGTGTCATTAAAGTTATGCCAGGAAACAATAGTTGGACAATCCGCAGCCGCGGCAGCCACACTTATTTTAGCAAACGACTCTGCCTGCGCCCTTAGTTCAATATCAACAAAGGCCGCACCAGCCTGAATCGCCTCAACCAAAAGGGCCACACGTTCCTCCTCAGAACCACGCCACGATCCACCTTCCCACTCAGGCCGGTTGGTAAAGAGCAAAGGCAGGGAAATACCATCCACAAATGGTTGCACCTCGGGCTTTCCCAGAAGATCCAGGCGAATCTCAACCAGATCAGCATCACGACCATGCCGCTCAACAACCCGCAGCACCTCCTCCACCACTGCCCCATTTACCGATAAACAAATTTGTCCGGAACTAATAACAGCACCCATTTTTTCCTTTCAACCACTGAGATAAAGGGTATCCTGTACCCATAAACACCTGCTCTGTATTATTCCATAGACTCTGGAAAGTCAATGTCAACACGCCGTTTAAAACGTAGCATCATCATCACCGCAACCATCACCTCACTTCTCATATCACCCGGATGTGCAATCGTTACGGTGCCATACCAAATCATCGCGGGAACCGTGGGCGTCACGGTGTGGATACTTGAAACCACCTACGACATTACCGTGGGTACCGTCGTTGCTGTCTACACCATCGGCGAATTCACCTTTGAAGTGGTAACCGCCCCGGCCGACTGGGATCTGATGAATGATGATATCGAATCCATTGACGGCCTGCCGGTAAAAGAGGCCATTCGCCAGGGACGGGTCAAAAACAGCCCTTATGTGGTTAAGGGCAAAAGGTACACCCCCATGTCGGTGAAAAGGGCCGCAACCTATCGGGAAAATGGTATCGCCTCCTGGTACGGGGAGGAGACGTTAAAACAGGCGGATGGTCACATGACAGCAAATGGCGAGGCATTTAACCCCAAAGCCCTGTCCGCCGCCCATAAATATCTACCCCTGCCCACCAATGTCAAGATCACCAATCTTGATAACGGTCAGTGGATCATCGCCAGAGTCAACGACCGCGGGCCATTCCCATCCATCCATAACAAACACTCCGGCAAACGAATTATTGATGTCAGTGAAGCGGGGGCACGGAAACTTGGCTTTTACAAAAAAGGCACGGCAAGGGTGCGGGTGGAGACGTATCAGATGGAGGATTGATTTCAGATGGCGATTAAAACAAGCTCTACTGGCTATAGCCCGTTAAAACTAGTCATTCACATCCTTTTGGATGGAGTCAAGCACACAGTTTAGGGCCTGGACTGAGATAATGATTTCCCGAAGAGACAAAGCCAGGGAACAGAGCATAAAAAAGAGACTGACGCCAAATAAAATTTCGCCCACCAGGGTATATCCGGCAAAGAGAAAGGTCATACACACCACACAGGTAAAGAGGCTTACCACCCCGCAACCCTGCATATTACGAATCAACAGCACCCGCTTTTTTAAAATCCAGATCTGTTCCAGAATCACATCATCGGCGGAGGATTTATACTCGGCATTGAGGGCACGAATTCGTGAGCCCAGAACATTAAAACGGTTACTGTAGGCCACCATTAAGAGAGAAATGGCCGGAAAGAGAAGGGCTGGAGTATTGATGGAAATTTGCATTTAAGTTTAACCTCGTTTTATTAACACCACGGCATGGGCCGAGATTCCCTCACCCCGACCGGTGTAGCCCATCTTTTCGGTGGTGGTGCCCTTTAAATTAAAGGCATCCTCAGACACCTTGCAGGCGCGGGCCAGATTGCCCTGCATATCCTGCCAATAGGGGGAAAGTTTAGGAGCCTGGGCCACCACAGTAATATCGGCGTTTTGCAGGGTAAAGCCTCTGTCTTTAAGTAGCTCCACCACATGACTTAATAATTTGATAGATGAAACACCCTTATACGTCCCATCCGAATCGGGAAAATGAACACCGATATCACCAAGACCGGCAGCACCGAGCAACCCATCACACAGGGCATGGGTCAACACATCCGCGTCGGAATGACCAAGCAGCCCCGTGCTATAGGGAATTTTAACCCCGCCAAGGATGAGATCACGTCCCTCAACAAGTCTATGGGCATCAAAACCGTGCCCCACTCGAATTGCATTATGCATCTGTTCACCTCGTCTGGCGAGGATGGTCTCGGCAAGGAGCAGATCACCGGGACGGGTCACCTTGATATTTTCCTCATCCCCATCCACCACCACCATCTCTGCACCGATACCTTCCAAAAAAGAGGCCTCATCGGTGCCAGTAAAACCAACCTCTTCTGCCGCCTGAAATGCCCGGCGAAGCACCGAAGCGCGCATCACCTGCGGGGTTTGCGCTCCATATAATGACGCGCGATCCACCGTGGCTTCAATGACACGACCGTCGCCAACAAGCTTTAAGGTATCACTCACCGGCAAGGCCGCCATGGCCGCCCCGTGTTCCTCTGCCGCATCAAGACAGTTGGCAATAAGAGACGGAGTAATAAGGGGCCGCGCCCCATCATGCACCAGGACAAAGACGGTCTCAGATGGAACCTCAGCCAAACCACAGGCCACCGAATCCTGACGCCGCACGCCGCCAGCCACAATCTTCATTATTTTAGGCAAACCACTTGCTGCAACCAGCTTCTGCGTTTGCAAAAGCCACTCCTCCGGAACAACGACAATAATACCATCCACCGCTTCAGTTCCAGCAAAAGCGCGCAGGGTATGAATCAGGATAGGCTCCCCCGCAAGTTCAAGGTACTGCTTGGGGCGCCTGCGTCCCATTCTGGTTCCGGCACCACCTGCCGGGATGATGGCTATATTCATCACATCCACCGTTTACAAAATAATCATAAAAAAGGGGTGGAGGAAACTCCTCCACCCCGGTACAGCAATAAAAGTGGGTTATAAGCCGAATCCTGTACCTGCAATGCAGGCCATGATCATTTCTCTAGGATGATACTTGCGTATCACCTCAAGCAACCTACCCGAAGGCCTTGGACGGGTCGCCCTCAAACGCCTTCCTATTTGGTCTTGCTCCCAGTGGGGTTTACCGTGCCCTTTACTGTCACCAGCAAGGCGGTGGGCTTTTACCCCACCTTTTCACCCTTACCCATCACTCTAAAGTAACGGGCGGTTTCTTTTCTGTGGCACTTTCCACGGACTCACGCCCTGTTCACGTTATGAACCACTGTCCCCTACGGAGTTCGGACTTTCCTCTGACATCTCAAAGAATGCCAGCGATCATGCGCCCACTTTTAAAAACTAGGGTTAAAGTTTAAGGATCGGTGCATAAAACAAGCACTCCAACCCTTACCCCTTAACACCTTATAGCCTACTTACAGTCAATCCCTTCATTGGCAAGCTCATCCGCCCGCTTATTAAACTCCCGGCGCACATGGGAAATCTTCCAGGACGGGAGACCCGCAAGCAACTCCATCACCTGTTGATATTTTGGTTTTAGTTGCTGACTCTTCACCTTGTACAGACCAAGTACCTGACGGACAATGAGCTGGGAATCAAGGTATAGGTCAAGATGGGAGGGATTAAACTTACGCGCAAGTTTAATCCCCAAAATAAGGGCGTCATACTCGGCAAGATTATTGGTGCATTTACCTAAATACACCCCCTCGCCGGCAACCTCCTCGCCATTACTATCATACACCACAAACCCGGCACCAGCCTCCCCAGGGTTGCCCCGTGAAGCTCCATCGGTATATAGAGACAATGGCCCACCTTTTTTGGCAGGCGCAACCTTGACCTCCGCCGGAGTCTCCTCGACCTCTGCCTTTGCGCCCTTATCTGCCCAGATAAGGGTTCGAACCCTGCTCGCATCCATATCAGGGAAAAGCGCTTCAAGCACCACATCTGGCAGATCTGTCGCAAGCCTCTGCAACACCTTGTCCCGCTCACTCAGCGCATCAAAAAGAGAAGTCACTAATCTTCTTCGCTGACTGCCTGATGAAACATCATGCGCTGACAGGTCGGGCAGGTATGCAATTGATCGCCCCTAAGGACCTCGTTAAACTGCTGGGGCGGAATGGTCATAAAGCAACCCTGACAGACACCATCAGTTACAGCAACAATAGCAATCCCGTTACGACGCTCGCGGAGCTGCTCGTAACGCTTATAGATGGAGGCGTTGATCTTCTTTATTTTTGCCCCACGGGTCTTGGCAATCTTGGTTTTCTTCTTTTCGAGATCAGTGGTGAGCTTATCCACCTCAGCACGCTCGGTGGCAAGGGCCTCACCACTCTCCTTAGCCTCAGTCTCAAGATTGTTAATCTTCTCCTCCATGGCCGCAGCAATTTCAGCATAACGCTCAATTTCTTCAGCCCGACGCTTATTATCGCCCTTGGTGTGCTCAATCTCTTTGAGCAGAGACTGGTACTCACGGTTGGTCTGAACATTCATGAGCTTGGTCTGACGATCCTTCAAGCGAGTGGTCTCATCCTCAAGCTCGATCTCAACATCACGCTTTTCCTTACCCACAACCTCCAAACGCTCTTTAAGATCCTCAGCTTCAACAATACAGGCGTCAATGCCTTCCTGATCCACATCCAACTTGGCATAGCCATCAGTGGACTGCTCATCCAAAGCCCGAATCCGCAAATCAATATCCTGAAGCTCCAGAAGCTTGTTCAGCTCTTTTTGCACCTCTTCCACAATCTATTCCTCTCTTATTATTTTATGAATATAAAGGTTTACAGAATGTAGAGAAGGCAGAGAAAAGAACTCTTACCACTCTTTACCTTCTATATTCTCTACTTCTTTATTTCTCTTTTTCCTATAATCTCAAGATAGCCCCGCAAAGGACGACCCTGCCTCTGTGACAAATACACATCTGCAAGCCCCATTGACTCCGCAAGATACTCCTGCAAACCAACCAGACTCATATTCTCCGTTGAAAAATGTCCCCCATCCACAAGACACATCCCAGCATCTTCGGCCCAGCGCGCCTGACTATGTTTAATCTCTGAGGTAATAAAGACATCGGCCCCCTGATCTTGGGCGGCCATGGCAAAATCACCACAACTGCCACCACAGACAGCAACACGACAAACACGCTCAGGCACCAGACCGGCAACAAGCAAATCAGGCTGAGCCAACTTCTGGGCAACCAGATGCAAAAAGGCATCACCAGCAAGGGGAGTTGCCAAATCACCAATCCAGCCAAAGCCGCACCCCGCATCACCTTGAGCAGGCTGCAAAGGGACTCCGGTCTCAACTCCAAGTGCCCGAGCCAGCAAATCACTGATCCCGCCAGCAATCTGATCAAAGTTGGTATGACAACCAATAATATTTAACTGCTTGGTAATGGCAAAGGCGACAAGCCTGCCCGCAACCGTAGCAATATCAATCCTTTTAAGGGGCTGAAAGATAAGGGGATGGTGGGAAATAACAGTGGTTACCCCTCTGGCAACAGCCTCTTCGAATAGGGCCATGCAAGGGTCAAGACCAATAAGGATTTTCTCAACCTTAGCTTTAGGATGACCAACCATAAGGCCGACATTATCCCATTTTGCTGCAAGTGCAAACGGCGCAAAATCATTCAAGCCATCCAGGAGGCCTTGCACGGTGGTGGTTTTCAACGAATCCACCCACCGCAAGGCACATAAAAAAAGGTGTAACCCCTAGAGGTTACACCTTTATTCTCAAGCCGATTTAAAAACGAAAACCGGATTATATTATTTTTACGCCAGATAAATAAGGGGATTGCCCAATCTGCCAAAAAGTCTACCTTTTACGTTGTCTGAACATTAAAACCACTACAGAATAAAGCTTGGTGGGCCCACCAGGAGTCGAACCTGGGCTCGCCCGGTTATGAGCCGGGAGCTTTAACCAACTAAGCTATAGGCCCCTACATTATTCTCTTTTACCAATAAAAGCCAAGACAATATAGCAGGCAATTCTATTTTGTCAACCGGCAATTATTATGAATGGTCAAGCACCTAGGTCGCAAACCATCAACAAACCGCATAGACCCAGCGAACCTGGCTACAAATTACTCTCGCAATAACCACTAATCATTTGCGGCAAGAAGCAAATGACCAGGCAACATTCATAATAATTGCCGGTTGCTATAATTTTCAGGATACCCTGAACTAAATGATCGTGCAATCAGGACAGACATCTGCCTGGAATTTTTCAAAACCAATGCGGGTCATCATCCGGCCAATCCGCTCACCTTTTTTGGCATTCTCCTTAAAGTAATGGAGCACCTTATCTGCCACATCAAGGGCCTGAGCATCAGTTAAGTCCTTGTACAACTCCTGAGCAAGCTGAGGACGGGAGGCGGCATTTCCACCCACCATAACCGTCCAACCTTTTTTCTTCCCAACAAAGCCAAGATCCTTGATTGGAGTCTCAGCACAGTTGTTCATACAGCCGGAGACACCAAGCTTACATTTATTGGGGAGTACCAGACCATGAAAACGTTTATCAAGCTCCATACCAAGCCCCAACGCGTCCTGCTTGCCCAAACGACAAAGGGTGGTGCCAGGGCAGGCCTGAATGGAACGGACACAGAGACCAACAGCATGACCAATGCCGGGCTCAAGGTCATTCCACGCATCATCAATCTGCTCTGCCTTAAAACCAACCATAGCAATACGACTGGCTGAGGTTATTTTTAAAACCGGAATCTCATATTTTTCAGCGATGTCAGCAACATTGCGCAAATCTCCAGGAGTAACAATTCCAAGTGGAAAATGGGGAACGATGGCAAACGAACCATCCTTTTGCAATACTGCACCTTTTTCACCGTCTTTTAACATAATAGTATCCTTATTTTATATTTATAAAATGGCATATCCAATTACCGAGCCATCTCTGTTTTCTAATGTCTGATAACTACTTAACAGACATTTATGTCCGTTACAATATATTTAGTAATGATTACTAAAAAAATAATCCCCTGATAAATTCAGTATTTATACGGGCAATTTTTGCCTTATTTTACCTTTTTCTAAGCAAACAATGGTTTTGCTTGCACGATAAACCATCCTTCTTTATAGTCTCCATGCTTTATCTATGAATAAGATCGTATCTTAATACAACCTTCTAAAACTCCATCTACCCATCAGGAGATTTAAGCCCCATGAAACTTGGACTAAATGGCCTTGGCCGTATCGGTAAATTATCACTTTGGCATCATGTTGGACGCAAACATTTCTCAGGAATCGTGGCAAACACCGGTCGCGAGATTGGTCAATCCCTCGAAGACCTGGCAGCATCCATCGAACGTGACAGCTCCTACGGACGCTTGGCAAACTTCCTCCACGGCTACAAGGGGGGACGGGTGATTGAAAACCTCAATAACGATACCGGCACAATGACCGTTAATGGGGTTCCGGTACAAATCCTGCGCGATGCCAGAAACCCGAAGGATATCAAGTGGAAAGAAAACGATGTCCGTCTCGTTGTTGATACCACGGGTGTCTTTACCGACCCCACAGCCGAGCCAGATGACGGCTGGGGAGCCTTCCGCGGCCACCTTGCCGGCGGGGCCGAGAAGGTTATCCTTTCCGCCCCCTTCAAGATAAAGGCCAAAGGACTGAACATGCCTGACGATGCCATTACCACCGTTATGGGTATTAATGGTGATGATTACATCCCCTCCAAGCATAACCTTATTTCAGCGGCAAGTTGCACCACCACCTGCCTGTCATTTATGATTAAACCACTTCTTGACCAGTTCGGGGCCGAGAATATTCTCTCCGCCTCCATGGTTACGGTTCACGCTGCCACCGGTAGCCAGAAGGTACTCGACTCACTCCCTAAAACCGGGGCCACCGATCTCCGCAAGAGTCGCTCAATCTTAAACAATATCATCCTCACCACAACTGGGGCAGCAAAGGCTCTGCGTCTTGTTATTCCGGAGATGCAAGCTATTGGCTTTATGGCTGAGAGTGTTCGTATCCCCACATCAACAGGTTCCATTATTGTTCTGGTTCTCAACCTGCAGGATGACCTCAAAGACCCGATTAATCGGGCCAAAATTAATGCCACTTACAAGGCGTTTAGCAAGCAGTCATCCTACCTGCAATACTCAGAGGAACAAAACGTCTCCAGTGACATTATCGGTAG
>JAJRUT010000068.1 GCA_024277655.1 Deltaproteobacteria bacterium
CCCGGTCGGCCTCTTCCTCAAATTTCCGCGAGTAGCCGGACTCCACAAGGAGCATAGGCAGGGTTGTTGCTAGGGAGGATATGGAGCCGATATCACCAACCAGGGCTGAAACCAGCAGGAATACTCCAGTATGCTGGAGAGTGTGGCGGAGGGCGTGGCGCTCGCGCACATGGGCCATTTCATGGGCCAACACCCCTTGAATCTCGGCCAATGACAAAGCCATGTCAACCAACTCATCGGTGATGATAATCTGACCTGAGGGCAGGGCGAAGGCATTGGCGCCAATTTTCTCCCCGCCCTTACGAAGTAGTACCTCGCAACGGGCATCTCCCCCAAAGTCATGGCAAACAGAGGCAAACAACTCCTGTACCTCCTGTTGCTGATTGGCTGGCAGCTCTGAATCTGCGAAAAAACGTTCATCAAGCATGGCTATGGTTTTATCACTGAGCGTATCCAGCACAGAAGCGGGAGCAGCCATGGCCACATAACGCGCCATGGCCGGAATACCAAAGACAGTAAAAGCCCAGGAAAAGGCAATAAGAGCCAGGCTGCTGAGTAGCACCATCCGCCAACTGGACTCGAGAATATGCACCACATCCAGTCCCGGCGATGAATGCAAGCGCTCATCCAACCTGGCAATAACCCTGGCATCACTGAGCTGACAGCGGGCTCCTCCGGCAAATTTCAAAAACCGATCCCGCTGAGCCAGCGGAGGACTGAGGGTAACATTGGCAAACATCGCCATCTCGAGACAGTCCCCAGCCCCATCCTCCACCCGCACCTCACCATCCAGAATAACCAACGTCGCCTGATGACTTTTTGAGCTTCGACCATCGAGGTATGTAACCAAACATTCCATTACAGACCAATCTCAAAGTCAAAGAAATCCATGGCCGCTTCGCCAAGGGCATCTTCGTTGCCAGCATTGGCGCTGGTAAAACCGTCAAGGTCGCCAGTGATATGCAGGGTAAGATTCTCAAGGATATACCTTGTCCGGCGAACCTTGGCCCATGGGTAGAGCAGACCGACAGAGAGAATGATTGCCATAATATTGACAAACTGAATAAGCATCAATTTACCTGGGAGTAATGTCGACTCAAAGCGAACGGAACCAAGTTCCGACTCCTGCCAGCAATAATTCATGGTTTTCGCGTCAATATACTGCTGGACAAAGGTGGAGCCTAAAATCAAAATAGTGTACATGCCAAACACACCCCAAACAAAAATTGCACTCATCCCCTCATCTGGGCTCTGGGCAAACCGCGAAAAGAACATTCCACCAACCACGCCGAGAATAGCCATCGGCACCAGCATCAGCAAAATCCCCTTCACATAGATCCAGTAGAAGGGTTTGGCGGCACCCGTAAAACAATTACGGGTGCCGCCAAAGGCAAAATTTTCAAAAAAGTATTTTTTCTTGTAATAGGCCCAGTATGGATAGATTAAACCCAAACTGGGGAGCAGGGCAAGGGGCAGGGCGAGATAGGTGATATACGCCTCTTTCAGGGAACCCAGGAAACGAAAACGAATATTCTTAAAGGATGAATTATGGGCGTAAAACCTAAATGATTTAAAGACCAGAAACGGGAAGGCCGCATAAAAGATCAGGGCAATCACCCCATTAATCAGAGGAATAGCCTGACTTACGGAATAGATTAAAAACCCGCCACCGATCAGCAGATAACCGCGCAGAATAATCATTGGGTCGGCCAGATACTCAAACGGTTCACCGGCCACAGTTGTATGGGAGTAGAAATAGGCCCGACTCCGCACCTTGGCCCAAGGGGTATAAATTCCAAAGGTGATTATGGTTAGAACAAGATTAACAATCCAGATCCGAAAAAACTCGCCGCCCATACCTGAAAACTGCACGGTGTGAGACGTCTTTTTGGTCCCACGGGGCGCGGCCACAGTAGACACCATCTCCGCTGGTTTCAAAATCAAAACATCCACACCTTCTACAGCCTTATCAACCTCTGCAGTTTCTAAAACAGCCAGGCTCTCCTGCCGGCAAGGCAAACACTCCCCACCCTCCTGAAACAGTTTACCACAGACTTGACACTTCTCCGCTGCCACCACAAACTGAACCTGACAACCACGGCAACTGGCTTTAAATTTTTCCGCCGGAATCCGTTCATCCGCCACATCATGTTCCTCGCCACATTCCGGGCACTTAATATTCATTGATTCTCCTAAATTAATATCACTGGGTCTTTGCCCAGAAGTCCCATAATGGGGCGACATATACCAATTCGCAGTCCTTCAGCATAAAAAAACAACCCCAAACATAAATGCACCTTTACTTTAACAGAAAACAGCGTCTAAACTATTAAAAAACGCCAGTCACCAATTAACAGGACACTTCATGCAGAAGCAGGGCTCTTTTCTCTTTATTTCACATCTTCCTGAGCAAACCAACAGGTATTACCAGAGTCTTGTTAAGGAGGGATACACCTTTACCTATGTGGCCAATAACAACGATGCCCTTGCTTTTTTTAACCGGCAACAGGAGCCTCTTGGTCTTATTATAAGCGAATTTGTGGCACCGGACATCAACGGCTTATTGCTCCTTTCCCACCTCCGTGACCACCAACACCTGCAACAGACACCCGTGATCTGCATCGTTGATCCAGACAACCAGCAATCTCTAATCGCAGCGTACAACAGCGGCGCCAGGCACTGCATTAATCCCGATCTTGATACCGACCTAGTCAACAAAATAGCCGAAAGCTGCATCCTTGCCAGAAAACAGCAACAGCAGAAAGAACAGCAACAACGGCATGTACAAACCACCCTTGAGGCCTGTCAAATCACATCCTCATTCTTTATTAACAGCCTGCAATGCACCGACCACAACGACCTTGCCGACCTCCTCCTTAATACCGTAAAGACCTTCTGTTTTGCGTCTTCTCCAGATGCTAAAGATGAACATTACCTGCGTTGTACTATTCGTATGCAGGGGGAAAATGAGGTCGTCCATGTTTCAGACCGGGGAATGATCTCAAAAATTGATTGTTCCATTTTGCGCCGGGCGGTGGAGCGGAATGAAATAATAGAAAAACGCCCCTACACAGCCCTGCCCTCGGCATCAGGCAACACCTCTATTTTGATAAGAAACACCCCTAAAGACCCAAGGGAGGCCAAACGAGCCAGGGACATTATTCAGGGACTTATCGATCGCTTTGATGACCGCCTCAATCATTTTCACCAGGAAATACAGGTTCGCCACCAAAAGGAGGAGCTAGAAACCAAAGAACAGCAGATCCATGCCATTGTCACCTCCTGTGCCAATGAACTGGAACAGGTCAATACCACTTACCAGGAGATGAAAGAAAGACACATGGACATCATGGAGGGGTTGGCAGCGGCAAGTATCATTGGTGTTGAAGAACTCAGCAAACCACAACTAACGACACTCCAGCAAAATATTGCTGGCGAAATGATGAAGACCATGGAGCTTTACGGGGAGGATCAAATCACCGATCAAAAATTCCTCCTTACCATCAAGGAACTGCATCGCATCCTGGGCCATGGGGACGATGAAGTAGCCAACCTCACCCCTGGCCAGATGGCAGAGGAGGACGAACAAGGTAATGTGGACGATCTCCTTGCCTCTTTGGGTTTATAATTTCAGCCGCGCCCTTGCAGGTCTTCTTATAGCCCCCAGCACCAAGAAAAAACGCACCTCGCCGGTCGCACATCTTGGCAAACCATGGTACTAATAACGGGTTGACCATACCGCCAAGACACGACAACCAATCCTCACCTCCCACCTCAAACCATGATCCACGTCAAAAACCTGCGCAAAGAATTCACTGTCCACCGCAAACCACCGGGGATTATAGCCTCAATGAAGGCGTTGTTTATTCGTGACACCATCACCAAGGTGGCAGTGCAGGAGGTGAGTTTTCATGTGGCTGAAGGCGAGATCCTCGGCCTTATCGGGGCCAATGGCGCCGGCAAAACCACCATTGTTAAAATGCTTTCCGGCATTATTCATCCCACCAGCGGCTCAGTGGACGTTATGGGCTACAACCCCTGGCAACGGCAGAAGAACTTTTGCCGACAGATTGCCCTTATCATGGGCCAGAAGGCGCAACTCTGGTGGGATCTACCGGCGGCAGACTGTTTCCTGCTCCTGCGGGAAATCTATCAGGTTGACCCCAAAAAACACCAGGAGATGCTGGAATTTCTCCTCTCCATCCTTGACGTGCGCGATGAAATCAATATCCAGATCAGACGCCTCTCCCTCGGTGAGCGGATGAAGATGGAACTTATCGCCGCCCTCTTGCATAAACCGAAGGTCGTCTACCTTGACGAGCCCACCATCGGCCTTGATCTTGCCGCCCAACGCGCCATCCGTAATTTTATTCTCGGCTATCGTGACTCGGTCAAACCAGCCATGATCCTCACCAGTCATTATATGGAGGATATCGAACGGTTATGCAAACGGGTGGTGATCCTGCTTAATGGTAAATTTGTCTTTGACGGCGCGTTGCAGGATGTGGTGCAACAGTTTTCAGCCCACAAGATCATCAGCGTAAAACTCCATAAGCCCGTGGATCTTACCCGCCTCAATCCGGAGATCGAACTCATCGAGGACCATGGAGATGAACTTAAATTCAGGGTAATGGCTGAAGATGTTGCCCATGTATCCCAGCATCTTCTTGCCAAAATTCCTGGAGCAAACCTAGCCGTCGGCGAGATGAACACCGCGGATGTTATTGAAGAACTTTTTCAGGAGAAGGCGTAGCCGATATGACACTTCTCTTTTTTAAGATCGTCAATCTGGAACTGCGCAAACAGATGAGTTACCGGGTTGATTTCTGGGTGAATACCGTGGTCTCCTTTTTTGCCGCCATGGGAGTCATGTATTTTCTTTGGGATGCTATTTTCACCGCCTCGGAAACCGAGATCATCGGCGGCTATTCGCAAAAAGAAATGATCCTCTATTATGTCCTGGTAATCCTCATTGCCAAACTGGTGCGTGGTTCCAATCAGATGACAGGCATTGCCGGGGATATTTACACCGGCGAATTGACCAAATACCACCTCTTCCCCACCCCCTACCTGACATTTAAATACGCCGAACATCTCGGCTCTCTACTCCCGGCGCTAATCCAACTGGTACTGTTTGGTGCCCTATCGCCATTTATCTTTGCCTTCCCGGATTCATTGAACATTACCCCCCTGTCCATCATCACCTGCGCCAATGTGGTTCTCCTGGCGAACCTCCTCTTTTTCACCCTGACCCTGCCCCTGCAACTCGTGGCCTTCTGGGCCGATAATGTCTGGAGTCTGGTGGTTATGAATCATTTTATCAGCGGTCTGCTGGGTGGAGCCATGCTGCCCCTTGAGCTATTCCCGGACTGGGCCAGAACCGTCTTAAACTTCACCCCCTTTGCCTACCTCTATCATTTTCCGGTTCGTATCCTCACCGGCCATATCCAGGCTGAACAGATCTGGATCGGGGTGGGTGTTATGATTTGTTGGATTATTATTCTCTCTGCCGGTTCCTGGTTCATCTGGCGCAAGGGCAACAAGCTGTACACCGGGGTGGGAATATGATGGGACGCTACAGTAAACTCTATCTCTACTTTCTGCGTTTTTCCTTTAGCCGCGCCATGGAATTTCGCTTGGACTTCTTCTTCCGCATCGTGATGGATACGGTGTACTACGCCGTACATATTATCTTCTTTGGCGTTATTTACGGGCACACCAGTATGGTGGGAGGCTGGAATTTCGATCAGGTGCTGATCTTTATGTGTGGTTTTTTTCTGGTGGACGCCCTGCACATGACCGTCCATGCCAATAACCTGTGGGCCTTACCAGAATATGTCAACAAGGGCCATCTGGATTACTATCTGATCCGGCCAGTCTCCTCACTGTTCTTTTTAAGCCATAGGGATTTTGCCGCAAACTCCTTTGTAAACCTTATCATTGCCGCCTCGATGCTCATCTGGGCCATTCTCCGCTATCCTGGGGAATTTTCACCCCTGCAAATCATGGTTTTTCTCGGTTTGCTACTAAACGGGGCCTACCTGTACTGGCTTATCCATATGTGTTTTGTTATCCCCGTCTTCTGGACCCATTCGGCCCACGGCTTTCAGATGCTATTTTACTCACTCAAACAGTTTGCCGAACGCCCCGACCCGATCTTCCAGGGCCTAATGCGCCGGACTCTAACCACCATCCTGCCCTTTCTCCTTATCGCCTCCTATCCAGCAAGAATTCTCTTTGAAGGACTAAACACCACCATTCTCATCCACTCAGGACTGGTTTCACTAGGATTAACCATCTTTCTGCTCTGGTTCTGGAACAAGGCATTACGCTCCTACTCCTCGGCCTCAAGTTAAGCGTATTCTGTATTCTGTATTCTGTATTCTGTATTCTGTATTCTGTATTCTGTATTCTGTATTCTGTATTCTGTAAAAACCTACCTCACCTCTAAAATCTCATCAAGGTTGGCAAAAAAGATATCCACCAGCTGCGGGTCAAAATGACTACCTCTATTTTCTTGAATATACGCCAGAACCGCATCAGGCTCGAAGGCCTTACGGTACACCCGGTCATTGGTTAGGGCATCATAAACATCAGAAAGGGCGACAATACGGGCAAAGATATGAATATCTTCGCCAACCAGACCCTTGGGGTAGCCCGTACCGTCAAACTTTTCATGGTGCTGACCGGCAATAAGGGCTGCAACCTGCATGACCTGCCGGGGCGAAGAGGCCAGCATCTCCGAACCCAGATGGGCATGATCCTTCATGGTAGCAAAGTCCTCATCGCTGAGCTTACCGGGGAAATTTAGAATCCCATCGGGGATAGCGACCTTGCCAATATCATGCATTGGTGTCGCCATTTTCAGCATCCGCACCTCATCCTCAGGGAGTCCCGTACATTCGCCAAGAATCCCGCTAATCTCTGAAACCCGCTTGACATGGGCCCCTGTTTCACTACTCCTGGCATCGGCAATCTCACCCAGGGTAAAGATAATATCCCGCTGGGTCTCCTCAATTTCCTGATTTAAGACGACATTTTCAAAGGCAATCTGGACGTTTGTGCAATAAATTTCAACCAAGGCCTTGTTCATACTATTCAACTTCTGCCACCCTTCACAATACAGCAGGACAGCCGTACCAGAGTCAGAACTGAAATAACAGATATAGCGATCCCCCACAGAAAAGCTGGAGCGGCTCTTCACCGCAACCTGCACATCATCAAGAATTTGGCCCGGCAAAATGCCCAGATCCGTCAGACGAGTCAAATTTTCATAGGCTCCACTCCCGGCAAGAATAGTAAAATCGGAAAGGTCAACATCCTCCTGTGTAACATCAAGACGACAGACAAAGGCATCGGAACTCATGCCGACAAGGGAGACCAACTGGGTCAAGACGCCTGAGGCCAAACGCTTGAGGGATCGCTGTTCAAACAAGGATGCCGAGGCATCAATAATACTCTTTAAACCGGCCCGATTAGCCTCGATGGTGATCATGTGCTGGTAGGAACGCAGGGAGGACACCATAACAGTAAAGAGCTTCTGGGAGGACAGTTCGGTCTTCTCCTTGTAATCATTGATGTCATAATCAACAATTATCCTCTCCTCAGGGGCTTGCCCCGGTTGACCTGTGCGGAGAATGATTCGGACAAAATCATTGGCCAGATCATTGCGAATATACTTCACAACCTCAAGTCCGGCATCGTCCTCCTCCATCACCACATCGAGAAAAACCACCGCAGTGTCGGGGTGGCGGGCAATAGCCTGCCTCGCCTCCTCACCACTGTAGGCATGGAAAAACTCAAGGGATCTACCCCCATAACTGAAATCTTTCAAAACCAGGGTGGTGATGGAATGAACCTCTTCATCATCATCAACCACAAGAACCTTCCATTTCTTTCCAGACTCAGATTTTTTTACAACAGTGGTATCTTCATCCGCAAAAAGCAGCTCATCACTCATATCAACTCCCTCTCTCACAACTACAATACGCCAAAAAACCAAGCGAAGTTTCAGCCCCTATGCACCTTTCAGTGACACGTCCTTCGCTGGAATGGTAATCGTGAAGGTTGTTCCCACCCCTTCACTACTTGTGCAATCAATAGTTCCATGTAATCGTTGACTGATCAGATTAAAAATAATATGTAACCCAAGCCCACTACCACCACCCTCCCGGTTGGTGGTGAAAAATGGGACAAAAATATTCTCCTTATTTTCCCGACTAATTCCCCGACCATTATCGGCAAAAACAAGCACGAAGGAAGAGTCGTCTTTCTCAAAACTTATTTCTATCCGGCCAACTTCCTCCTCCGTAAAGGCGTGGGCCAAAGAATTTGTAATTAAATTGGTTAAAATTTGTGAAAAAGCGCCAGGGTAACTATTCAGGCGCAAACCCCTATCACCTGAAACAGCAATAACATGATTTGTATTTTTAAATACAGGCCGGAGACTGAGTAAAACCTCAGCAATATATTCCCGAAATTTAAAAACCCGCCGCCCCTCTCCAGATTGGTCAACAGCCACCTGTTTAAAGCTACGTATAAGCTCACTGGCCCGGTTCAGAGTCGAGTGCAGCAAACGCGAAGACTCGACACAAGTCTCCATAAACCTGGCCAAGTCGCTGCGTTTCATCTCATCCCGCTCAAATAAGCCTTGCATAACACGGGTGGTTTTTTCCAGATGGGTAGCGGCCGTAAAGGCTATACCAACAGGGGTATTGATCTCATGGGCCACACCGGCAATAAGCCCACCAAGGGAGGCCATCTTCTCCGTCTCCACCAGATGATGGTGAATATCCTGAACCTGCGCAAGGGTCTCCACAAGCTCTCTGTTAGCGGCATCAAGCTGGCCTGTTCTCAGCTTAACCTGCTCTTCCAGATTATCGGTCAAACTGAGGATATCGCGCTCAGACTTTTTTGAACCGCTAATATCCCGCTTGATAAAACAGACAGAAGTAACCGTGTTATTGGCATCGGTGATAGGCAAAACAAGCACATGCTCTGGAAACTCTGAGCCATCCTGTCGGCGACTAAGCAATTCACCTTCCCAAACACACCCCTGCCTTATTTCGCTCCAGGAGTATGGTCTCGTGGTGGAACTTAGATCGTCAAGCTTTAACTCATCAATATGATGACCAACAACTCTTTCCGCTAAATAACCTGCGGCTGCAGAAAAAGCAGAGTTGACATACTCTATCTGCCCCTCGGGATTAGTAATAATGATGGTATCAGGATTATGTTCAACCAGATGCACCAGCCTGTTGATGTCCTGTTCCAGTAAATTTCTACCTATCATTCCCGACTCACCCAACATCAAACAATTAGATATACAACGCCATTTCAACACTTAACGAAACAATTTAATGAAGGGGCCTGTCAAAAGCAATAAAAACATGCTAAGTATTTGATTATAAACCTTTTCCTAGCCAACGACAGTCGCTAGAAACCTCAACCTAAATAGCCCAATGTCTAAGACTCCTGCTCCCTGGTTTGTTTACATTCTTCAATGTGCCGACGACTCATTTTATACCGGAGTTACCACCGACTTAAAAAGGCGCCTGCACGAACATAACACCCTTAAATGTGGTGCCAGATATACCAGGGCAAGACGACCAGCCTCACTTGTTTACAGTGAAGAGCATCTAAACCGTTCACTGGCCTGTCAGCGCGAATACCAGCTTAAACAGCTATCACGCCAGGAAAAACAACACCTTATATCCACAGGACGGTCTAAATGAAACTCTGCCCATGCAGTCCCCAAAAACTATTTGCAAACTGTTGTGAGCCATTCCTCCTGGGTGAAAAGCAGGTTGCCACCCCAGTAGAACTTATGCAATCGCGTTTTTCAGCCTACGCCGAACGCCAGGAACAGTATGTATTGCAAACATGGCACCCCTCCACCCGGCCTGAAACGGTGAATATGCACCAACTCCCCCAGTGGATTGGTTTACAGATTATAAGTAAGTCGTCCGTGGGAAACCTTGGCACCGTGGAGTTTAAGGCAACATACTCAACAAAGGAGGGCATAGGTGTTCTCCATGAGACCAGTTCTTTTATCCGGGAAAACAACAGGTGGTTCTATATGGATGGTCGCCAGCATGAACAAGCACCGGAAAACGTTGGCCGAAATGGACCTTGCCCCTGCAGAAGTGGCCTAAAATTCAAAAAATGCTGTGGCTAGTATAGTGTCCGTTTTTTAGACGACACCCAGCACGAGCGGACAATATTTGCCCTTTTCCACTAAGATATCAAGGCGATACCCCAACTCTAGATTCGACAGAAGAACTAATAATGCCGCGTCACCATGGACAACGCCTCACTGGCACAAACATTACGGCATAATCCACAGCCAAAACAGGCCACGGGATGAATATGGGCCTTATGCTCTCCGGACCTATCAACACTGGTAATGGCATCAAAATGGCAAGCATCTTCGCACACGCCACAACCGGTGCAGGTATCCTCATCAACCCATGCCACCTGCTCACCGCGAAACATGGTTTCCACCTCAACGGCCAAAGTGCGTAAGCCCAGACAATCCCCCGGCTGACAGTTGCAGATTGCCCCGATAAACGGGGTAATCATCGTCCAGATGGTATGTACCGCACCATCCTGACCAAGTTTTTCCATCTGACCAATGGCCTCATCCGGGGTAAGGGATTCCAGTCCCTGATCCTGGGCCAGACCAAAATAGGCCATATTCAGATCCTTGTACCACGCTTCCGGACTGTAGCTCACCGAATAACAACAGCGGTTCTCTTTCTTTAAAGAAGCCCAGCGACAGGCACAGGGCAAACGCACTACCGTAGCGGCCTTACCGACAAGTTCCCGAATATCCTCGATGGTCACAACCTGACCAAAATGTTCCTTTTTGGCCTGAGCCACCATACCGTTTACCAGACGGGGAGGTAGTTTCTTCTTCTTGCCGTACAGGGTCTCAAGGCGACCAATGGTAGCCGCTCCAGCCTCTATGGTAGTGGTAAAAAAATCATTTATATATTGCCGTCTGGCCAAGTCACTAATGAGATCCCTGCCGTAATTATCGGCATTTTTAAACCACACCTTGCCGTCACCATGTTCCGTACAAAATTCACACATTGTGTTTTCTCAACTCTATTTATTTTCACCGCAAAACACGTCTGCGTTCTCTGCGCCAAGCGGTGCATATTAGTAAAAAAAAGATTCAATTCCACAAACATAAGCTTTACCATGAGTAAAGATATTTTGACCATGGTAAACTTGCCCATAAGCCCCCCTCAACCACTGCCGGAGATTCCCACGTTATGCCCACCTTATTTGCATTACTCCTTGCCAGTTGTGGCAGTTTTCTTGTCGGCAAACTCATCGATCCCCTATGGCTCGCCATTCCGGTTTCGACTCTGGTCTGGCTTGTTTTATACATCTATGTCCGAAAAATACTCCGCGACCTGCGCCCCTGACACCCCGTCTTTTTTCTTTTCTTCCTTTTTTTCAGCATCCTGTCTGTTGTACACTATTTCATACTTTCCCAGACAAACCCAAACCACCATATCCGGTAGAGTTAGCTATGGCACAACTGATCAAATTCTTTGAAGCAGCAATGAAGCACAATGCCTCTGACGTCCACGTTGTGCCGGGTGAACCGGTGATGTTCAGGCGGTTTGGCACCCTCATCAAGGTTAAATCACCAACCCTCACTTCAGATGAAACCAAGACCCTGATCTTTGAACTTCTTACCCCAAATCAACAAAAAAAACTGATCGCCGACCTGCAGCTGGATTTTGTTATAAATATCAAGGGACTTGGGCGCTTCCGGGGCAGTGCCATGTTGCACCGCCTGGGCTTATCGGCCATTTTCCGCAATATTCCCTTTAACATTCCCAGCTTTGCCGAACTGGGTCTACCCAAGGTGATAGAAAAGGTGCTGGACAACCACCAGGGCATGATTCTCGTCACCGGCGGCACCGGCCATGGCAAATCCACCACCCTTGCCGCCATGGTTGACTACATCAACACCAACCGGGCCCACCACATCCTCACCGTGGAAGACCCTATTGAATTTGTCCACCCATTAAAGCTCGGCGTGGTGAACCAACGCCAATTAAACGACTCCACCCTCTCTTACGACAACGCCCTGCGTGGCGCACTCTGCCAGGATCCCGATGTTATTATGATTGGTGAGTTGCGTGATCTTGATACCATTTCCCTGGCCATTTCTGCGGCTGAAACCGGCCATCTTGTTTTAGGAACCCTGGCAACCTCCAGCGCCCCCAAAACCATTGACCGAGTTATTGACTCCTTTCCCTCAGCCGAACAGAACCAGATCCGCGCCATGCTCAGCGAATCGTTAAAGGCCGTAATCACCCAACGGCTGGTGGTCAAACAGGACGGGACGGGCAGGGTTTTGGCCCTGGAGATCCTCCTTGGTGCCCTGCCGGTGACCAACCTCATCCGGGACAATAAGGTATTTCAAATTCCATCCCTTATGCAAATGGGTAAGAGTAGTGGCATGCGGATCATGGATGACTCATTGGTAGAACTATTTAAACAGGATATTATTTCAGAAAAAGAGGCGTTGGCCAATTCTAATGATAAAAAGCGCGTAACCCTGCAACTGGGGCAAACCCAACAACCGCCCCAAACCACAACAACCAACCAGGCAGAATAAGACCATGGCAACCATTGATACCTATTTTCGAGAGATGAAAGAATGCGGCGCCAGCGACCTGCACATGGTCATTGGCAAACCGCCACTCCTCAGACGTGGCGGAGAACTGATTCCCATGAAACAACACCCGGTCTTGACCCCAGAATCAAACCAGCAGATTTTGTTTGAGATTCTCTCTGGAGCAGAACAACAATATCTTATTAAAAACCGTGATTTTGACCGGGCCTATGAGATTGAAGGGCTAGCCCGTTTCCGCTGTAACTTTATGTACCAGATGCATGGCATTGGGGCCGTGTTCAGGATCATCCCCACCGACATCCTCACACTGGAACAGCTCGGGATGCCGAATGCGGTGCAGGATATTGCCGAAATACGCTCAGGCCTTGTTCTTGTGACAGGGCCAACCGGCAGTGGTAAATCCACCACCATGGCCGCCATCCTTGATTATATCAACGACACGAGAGACGGTCATATCATCACCATTGAAGATCCGCTGGAATTTGTCCATCCAAATAAAAAATGTATCTTCTCCCAACGGGAGGTCGGGGCCCACACCAAGAGTTTTGGCGACGCCCTGCGTGTGGCAAGTCGGGAAGATCCTGATATTATTCTGGTGGGTGAGATGCGCGACCTGGAAACAATCTCGCTGGGACTGACCTGTGCTGAACTTGGGATTCTGGTGTTTGGCACCCTGCACACAAACTCTGCAGCAAAGACCATTGACCGGATGATAAATGCCTTCCCCGCCAACCAGCAGGAACAAACAAGGATGATGCTGGCCGACTCCCTGAAGGCGGTGGTGGCCCAACAACTTCTCAAAACAAAAGACGGCAAGGGGCGTTGCGCTGCGGTGGAAATTCTTATCGGTAGCTCGGCCCTGTCCTCGATGATCCGCGAGGCCAAAATCAGCCAGATCAACTCCTACATCCAGACAGGCACAAGCGCCGGAATGCAGACCATGGATCAACATCTTCTCGACTTTATCAAAGCCGACAAGATAACAGCGCAGGCCGCCTACGAAAAAGCCATCAATAAAGGCCTATTTGTTGATCTGCTGGATGATGTCCCGCTGACCTGAGGCTATTCTCCTGTCCCGTAACAACAACTGCCAGGCTTGCAACCACCTCCAACAAAGACCCTGACTGGGCGGTCATTTGCTCAGAAGCTGCGGCACATTCCTCGGCTGCCGAGGCATTTTGCTGAGTGACATCTTCCATTGTGGAAATGGAACTACCCACTTCACTTATCCCTTCAGACTGTTCTACTGATGCTGTGGATATCTCACCGATAAGGGTACTGATCTTACTACTATTCTCTTCCACAGCAGTAAAACTCTCGTTAGTTTTAATAACAATATCCTTCCCGCCTGCCACCTTTTGCACCGTAGCGTCAATCATCCCGGCGGTATCCTTGGCAGCCTCCGCGGCCCGCATAGCCAAGCTCCGCACCTCATCCGCCACCACCGCAAAACCAGCACCAGCCTCTCCAGCCCTTGCCGCCTCAACAGCAGCATTCAGGGCCAGTAAATTGGTCTGAAAGGCAATTTCATCAATAGTCTTTATAATTTTAGACGTCTCCTCACTGGCCACGAAAATTTCTTCCATGGAAACATTAAGCTCCTTCATAAACACACTGGCATTACTAATCGCCCTGGATGTCTCAACCATAATGGTATTTGCTTCAGCTGTATGATCGGCATTCTGGCGCGTCATTAACGAGATGCCATCCATTGAGGCCAATGTTTTTTCTATTGATGATGCCTGTGAGGAAACCCCGGTAGCAAGGGCCTGACTTGCCGAGGCTATCTGGGATGAGGCCGAAGAAATCTCTGAGGATCCGCTGGAGAGATCTTCCATGATCTCGTAAATAGGTCCGGTTATAGACCGGGAAATAAGAAGTGCCAAGCCAACCCCGATAACAACTGTAACCAAGACAAAAACAGCAATCTTCACCTTGGTTGCCTGGGCTGAGTCAAGCATCACCGCATCACTGATGATGTGCCCCTTGGCATCAGTCCTGATCTTATGCAGAAGGGCTTGTAATTGTTGCAGAGCTGGTACAGTCTTGGTGGCATACACTTCCCGAATTTTTTGGATATTCTTGTCTTGTCCCAAAATTTCGTTAATTTCCTGAGCCGATCCGTGCAAATGGTTGTGAGGAGTTTCAATCTCCTTTAAAGATGATGCCAACTCAGGGAAAAAGGCCACAAGAGCTTCCCGCTCCGGGCCATACAACCACTTACCAAACCCACATTTATGGTCATTGGTCTCCACACTTAACCGGTCAATTTCAGGATTGATAAATACCTGCTGAAGCTTGTTGCTCCATATCAAGTGATCCACCTCTTTC